>CAZDOM010000132.1:0-6410 GCA_964507015.1 uncultured Rikenellaceae bacterium
TTTCTATCTTTGCCATCTCCTTCAGGTAAGAGCCGTCAGCTTTTGCCATTTTCAGATGTAACATTTCCTCCTGAAACTGCAGATGATTCTGTAATTGATGTGATTGCAGTTGTATAAGAAACTGCAGTCACAGCTATGGTGCTTACTGTTGGAGATTCAGGCTCATCTTTTTTACAGGAATTTATACAAAGAATTAACAGGATAGTTATAATAGCCTTGGAAAAAAATAAAATCTTTTCATATCGATAAATATTTGTTATGTTATCTGTTCGTTGTAACAAAGCTATGAAAGTATTTAATACGAATCAAATTATAGTATATATACATAATAGACTGAACCTCAACACCATACCGCAAAAATGTAACGGCATGAGAAGATGACAAAAGCAACCTGAACAGCTGTTTACTTATTATCATCAAGCATCACATTTATTAAATAATCGTCTTTTTGATGGTACTATAAGTAATTAATAAACAAAACTAAACCTAATGTTGTTAAATTACCTCAAAATCGCATTACGAAACATCAGGAGACAGAAGTTTTATGCATTTATCAATATAACCGGGCTGACGATCGGATTGGTTACAAGTCTGTTAATTATACTATATATTGTTGATGAATTCAGCTATGACAGGTTTCATAAGGATGCCGACCGGATTTACAGAGTCAATCTTATGGGGCGGATGTCGGGCCAGGAGTTTAATTCGGCATACTCGTCTGCTCCTGTTGCTGCAGGATTCCTTGAAGAAATTCCCGGGGTAGAGAAAGCCTGCCGTATAGCACCATGGGAGGATATGTCTGTTGAGCATCTCGAAGATACATTTACAGAAAAAACAGTTCTTGTTGCCGATTCAAATTTCTTCGATTTCTTCAGTTTCAAACTTCTTTCAGGAGATCCGGCAAGTGTTCTGGTCAGGCCTAATAGCATTGTGCTAACAGAAACGGCTGCGAATAAAATATTCGGGTATACAGGACCTGGTGATAACCGGTGTATTGGCCAGAGCCTGGAATGGGGTACTGAAAAACGTGTTTGCAATATCACGGGTATTGTTGAGGATCCTCCACCGAATTCACATTTCCATTTCAGTATGATACTATCGATGGAATCATGGGATTATAGCCACAACTCTGTATGGGTAAGCAATTCCCTGCTAACATACATAAAACTTGGTGAAGATACGAACCGTGATCTTGTTGAATCACAGATTCCGGAACTGATAAAAAAACATATCGGCCCGCAGGCCCAGCAATACCTGGGGATATCATTTGAAGAATTCCTGGAAAAGGGAGGAGCATACGGATTTTACCTGCAGCCGTTAACAGAAATCCATTTTACATCAGATCCCGATCTTCAACTGGAATCCGGCGGTAACATGAAAACTATCTATCTATTGATAGGGATAGTGGTATTCATTGTTGTTATTGCATGTATCAATTTCATGAATCTGTCAACTGCAAGATATTCAGGAAGGGCAAAGGAGGTTGGAGTAAGAAAATCCATGGGAAGTACTTCAGGAAGACTCCGGATACAATTCCTGACAGAATCAGTTTTATACACATTAATATCCTTATTGCTTGCCCAGGTTATTCTGATATTAATACTTCCGCAATTCAATATGTTATCAGGCAAGCTTCTTAACATTAAGGCATTATATAATTTTTATTATATCACAGCCATAATCTCTCTGGTAGTGATAACCGGTATAATAGCAGGCAGCTATCCGGCATTTTACCTGACAGCGTTCAAACCTGTGGAGGTTTTAAGAGGAAGGATCAGGGCCGGGATGAAAAGCAGTGGCATCAGGCGGATACTGGTGATCTTCCAGTTTACCATGTCGACAGGGCTGATAATTTGTACACTGCTTATATATAAACAGTTACAATATATTCGAAACAAGGAACTTGGTTTTGATAAGAATAACCTGATAGTTGTTAAAAATGCAGGATCATTAGGCACGAATAAAAATGCCTTTAAAGAGGAACTATTGAAAATGGCAGAAGTTGAAAATGCAAGTATCTGCAACCTGGTTCCCCCTGATGTAAGCTATTCCGATCTTTTCCGTCCGGCAGGGGAGGATACTCAGGAACGCGGCAGTAACTATTGTATTGCAGATGAGGATCTTCTGTCAACAATGAAGTTTTCAATGGCAGATGGCAGATTCTTCTCAAAAGAGTTTTCCTCCGATATTAACGGAGTTGTTATCAATGAAGCTGCAGCCCGTCTTTTTGGATTTGAAAACCCGGTTGGAGAGAAAATACAAACATTCTGGAAAGAGAACAACGAAGATAAACGGGAGATAATCGGAGTAGTAAAAGACTATAATTTTCAATCGCTGGAAGAAGAGGTAACATCGCTTCTTATCTTCCATGGTAAAGAGGGAGATAACATTGTTATCAGACTTACATCCGGTGATATTAACAAAAAGATAAATCTTATTGAGTCAAAATGGAAATCATTTCCCGAAAGCGGATCTTTTTACTACTCATTCATTTCAGATGATTTCAAAGCTAAATTCCGGAAAGAAGAACAACTTGGGAAGATCTTTCTGGTGTTTACCCTTCTGGCTATTGTAATAGCTTCGCTGGGATTACTGGGTCTTGCATCCTTTACTGCAGAACAGAGATCCAAAGAGATAGGTATTCGCAAAGCCATGGGAGCATCTGCGGGCATTATAGTAAGATTACTGTCGATGGAATACCTGAACCTGGTTTTTATTTCATTCTTTATCGCTTCTTTACTTTCTATTATTATAATAAGCTGGTGGCTGAAGAACTTTGCATATAAAACAGATATAGGAATATTGAGCTTCCTGGCAGGTGGAGTAATAGCTATTCTTATTGCAGTATTATCAGTTAGTTATCAGTCTCTTAAGGCAGCCTCGCGTAACCCGGTTGATTCACTGAAGTATGAATAGAGTATAAAGGGAAAATATTCAGATCCACTCTTTTAATTTTGTGATCTGAAGGTTTTTTATCAGATCTGTCATCTCTTTTCTTGCCTCTTCGAAGGATCTGAATTTATTTACAGTGATTTTAACCGATCCGTTTTCATTCAGAAGCAGTAATCTAATGTCACTCTCCTTTTGGGTTAAGGGAACATTTGCCCTGCTATATGTTGTATGTGTACGTTTTGATCTTATTATATGAAATTTACTGAAACTGTCAATATCATACCATTTTCCGACCTTTATGAGTCCGAACAGGCATGAATAACCCCTGATTTTTCTCAATCCAAAATCAATCTGTGTTCCGTCGTATGTAAAGGCTATAAAAGTACCTGCAAGGGCGAGCAGCAAATAGGCAATAGAAAAAAAATATGCTGCTGCCAGCCCCGCAAGCATCAGGAAATATCCGGCATAGATACCGGTCGGCCCGATTAATCTGTCAATTCTATTATCGGTTATCAAATTCCAGCAACCACCACATCATCGATCACAAGGCTTGGGAAAATAGCCTGGCTGTAGATATATGGATCATTTGCAACCTCCACAAGTTTATTCCAGAATTTCAGGTGGTTGTCAGCAATATTCATTTCTGCCACATTCTGAACAAACTGGCCCTTCTCATACAGTTTACCAATTATACCTACAGAGAAATCACCTGTTGTGGAATTGGAATTTCCTCCTATATAACCTGTGATCAGCATACATCTGCCAAGCTCTTTGATTATCTCATCAACACTTCTTTTACCCGGAGGTATGATAAGGTTGGAGATCCCTCCCGATGTAGGTTCCCAGCCTAATTTACGGCTGTAATACCAATCGATAATAAACTCGTTTACAACACCTTCTGCTAAAAGATCCCGTTTCCTGGCAGGGAAACCGTCTCCATCGTATAACCTAGAGCCGAGTCCCCGTGGAAGAAAAGGATCATCAGTAAGCGTCAACAGTTTACTTCCAATGGATTTACCTTTTTTGTCGGCCAGGAATGATCTTTTCTGTTGGATACTGCCAGCCGTCATCGGATTAAACAGACCATTTAATATACGTGCTGCACCCCTGTTTTCAAGGATAACCGGGATCTTTGTTGTGGCTATCTTTTTACCACCCATAAGATCAAGAGTTCTTTCAGCAGCTAACTTACCCACTTCTTCCAGTGAAGGAAGGTCGCTTTTGTACCTGCAGGAGACATAATTATAGCCTTCCGGGCGGCGGTCTCCTTCATCCTGTGCTGTCATTGAGGCCCCGATCTGGAAAGAGGTATTTTGCGATGAGCCTTCAAATCCGTTGCTTGATTTTATAAACTCCTCATAAATCTCATCATAACCTCCGGCTTCAACAGCAATAACTTTTTCACCACCTTCCTCAAGGCATGATTCTTCAACAGTCTTGACCATCTGGTGTCTCTCCTCGGGTGTAAGCTTGTCATATGAAGGATCGCAGATCTGAATATCAACTGTTGACCTGCCTTCATAATATTTAGGATCAGGGAGGGTACGATAAGGATCCTCTTCCATGATCTTAGCGCTTGCAACCACACCATTGATGAATTCACCGAGTGTTGACTGGCGGTAGTCAGGTGTTGACTGACCCGCATAACGATTATTGATAAACACCTCGAGATAAAGATTCTTTGTTGTAGCCTCTTTTATAACTTCCGGCTTGTGATCCCTGTAGTTTATTTCAACAAGTCTTCTTTTCGACAGGCTAACCTTACAGTTGTCTGCTCCGGCTTTCAGGGTTTGATCAATTACCCAATTGGCCAGTTCCTTTAGATTAAGTTCTTTTTCTTTTGTTTTCATGACCGGCCTCCTTTCTGCTGGGTTCCTCCTACGGTTAATGATTTTACCAGGCATGTCGGTAATCCGAACGATACAGGAACACCCTGTCCGTTCTTACCGCATTGTCCTGCCCCGCCATGGTACAATTCAAGATCATCTGCAGCCATGGTAATATTGGCAAGCATTTTTGGTCCGTTACCCATTATGTTAACATCTTTTATAGGTGATGTAAGCTTCCCGTTTTCAATCATACGGCCCTGTGACACATAGAATGCAAAATCACCCTCACCGATTTTCACCTGTCCGTTACTTACATTTTCAACATAGATACCGTTACCTGCCTCTTTTATAACATCTTCAGGATTTGCATCTCCACCTGTCATATAGGTGTTACGCATACGTGGTATAGGGTAGTTCTGAAAATCCTGCCTGCGGCCGTTACCTGTAGGCTCAACTCCATAATACTTCGCGGATATTTTATCATGCAGATAGCTGGTAAGTATTCCATTTTCAACAAGTATGGTTTTTTGCCCCGGAGTTCCTTCATCATCAACATTGATACTTCCGGCCAGGTTCATATTGGTGCCGTCATCAATGATATTTACAAAGGGTTCAGCTACCTTCTTACCCAGCATGGTACTGTATGTGGATGTTTTTTTTCGGTTAAAGTCTGCTTCCATACCATGACCTATAGCTTCATGCAGTAAAACGCCTGTGACACCCGGACCAAGTACAACAGGCATCTCTCCTGCAGGAGGCTGTTTGGCTTCAAACAATGTCAGGGCACTATTAACAGATTTTGAAGTTACTTCATCGATGACCGCATCATTATAAAATGATAAGTCACGTGTGCCGCCAAGATTCCATGACGATTGTTCCCGTTTACCATTTCTCTCAGCAACAACTGAAGCATAAAGATATCCTGAAGGAATAATATCTTCGGCCACAATACCATCGCTGGTAACAATCAAAATACGTTTTGCAGTGCTTGAAAATCCTGCATTAACCTTTATGATTTCAGAAGACAGGTTAAAGCACTTTTCATTTACATTTTGTAAAATCGGCAATTTTGATTCACCGGGAATACCATTAAAATCAGCATCAACCGGGTAATAATTACCTGTTTTCAGGTTTGTGAATGAAGAACCAACAGAAGTAGCGTTTATATCTGATATTGTTGCAGCTGTTGCAGCAGCCGACATCATTGATTCTTCAGTGAGATCCTGGGTAAAACCATAACCTATCTGGTCACCTTTGACGGTACGTATACCAACTCCAAGGGAGATATCTCCATACGATTGATTTACTTTACCGTCTTCTAGTCCCAGGTAGTTTGATACTGCATATTCAAAATAAAGATCAGCAAAATCACCGCCTTTGGATAGTGCTTTTGCCAGAAGTTTCCGGCAAATAGATTCATCGATCCCGAACTCATTAAGAAAGTAATTCCCGGCTAACTGTCCACCGGATGACTTACAAGCCTTGAGAGCGGGAAGGAAAAGTAAAGCTCCGCCCGCAAGAGCGGAACTTTGAATAAATTTTCTTCGTGGAATAGGTTTCATTATGTTAATGTTTATGATTTACTAAAATACAAAATATGCTGGATTAAAAGAGAATTATCTTCTGTTTATTAAAAGTTGCTTGTTGCTTGTTGCTTGTTGCTTGTTGCTTGTTGCTTGTTGCTTGTTG
>CAZDOM010000133.1:0-6403 GCA_964507015.1 uncultured Rikenellaceae bacterium
TTGGTTTTTGCGAAGGTAAGAAAATGAACCATTATTTTTATAAATTTGATTTATAATAATATATGTATGATCAATCTGAAATCCGTTCCGTCACATTCAACATCTGTTGTAACACGTAAAACGGGAAGCGAATATGTACTTGTCCCTGTTGCAAACAATATTGCCGACATGGACAGTGTCTATACACTCAATGAAACAGGTGCCTTTCTCTGGGAACTTATTGATGGTGAGAACAGTATAAAAGATTTGATTGAAGCTGTTATAAGAGAATATGACATCAGCAAAGAAACAGCAACCAAAGATGTTTTAGAATTTATAAAGGAAATGAGCAAATACCTGATAATAGAAGAAGATAAATAAAAAAGAATGCCACTAAGTCACTAAGACACAAAGAAGCAAATGAGAATTTTCAATTTATATATTGCGGGATATAATATAAGGTTTGAAAGTACACCTGACGGACCTGATCTGATTCCTTCAGAACGATTTCTTAATTATTTCTGTTTTGATAATTACCCGGATGTTACAATAAAAGTCCATTCGGGGAAATTTATTATTCCGGATAAAGCAGAAAAGGTGTTTGATGCACCCTATGTTGAGGAGCTAAACGGTATCAGGATAAAGAAAAATGACAGGTTCTGGAGTATTTACAAACAAAACAATCTCCTTTATATCAGCGCATTGTTTCCTTTATCGGATGAGCAGAGAGAAGCTGTGTTACAATATTCACTTCAAAAAAGAGAATGGGACCTATGGCTGAACACAACAGGTGATAAAGCCGACCCCATGGAGTACCCGCTGGATGGCTTGATACTATATTATCTTACAGTAGTTAATCGCGATATATTTATACATGCCTCAGGTGTCTGGTATGCTGGCAGGGGATACCTTTTCAGTGGAGTTTCCGGCAAGGGGAAAAGCACTATGGTAAAACTTTGGAAAATACCGGGGGCTAAAATAATCCATGATGACAGGCTTATAATACGCAGGGAAGGGAAAGGATATATGATGTTCAACACACCTGTCTACAGTAATGATGAGCCTTTTAAATCAAAACTTGACAGGATATTCCTGATTGACCATGGAACTGAAAACAGGATAATACAACTCAGGGGTGCCGAATCAGTGAGCCTTGTAATGTCGAATTGTATTCAGCATAACTGGGATACATCAATAATTGGCGGTTTATTGGATTCAGTATCAGATTTGACCAGGACTGTTTCCGTGGCAAGGCTTTTCTTCCTGCCCCAAAAAAGTGCCGTAGATCACATTTTGGAAAATGAAAAGTAACAGAATCATAAAAGAACTGGGATTTTCACTTCTGGATGAAGGTAAAACACTCAGGATCAGGGCTGATGGATATAGTATGTTCCCCTCTATTAAGGCAGGCAGCTTTATTTATGTCGAACCTGTCACAAACCCTCATCCGGGTGAGATTATTGCATGGAAAAGAGAAACAGGCTTTGTTGTACACCGGCTGGTAAGGATAATAAACAAGGATGGTCAGTTACATTACATAACCAGAGGCGACAGTTGTGCAAATGAAGATAAACCTGTACTGAAAGATGATATTGCCGGCAGAGTAATCAGTATAGAGACAATTACAGGTAAAAGGGAAACCATTAAAAATATTCTTATCAGCAAGTTTGATTATATTTATAACAGGTTCCTTGTCTGGTTAATAATCAGATTTAAAAGGGTATTGTACCATTTACACCTCTCCTGAAGGACTGCATATCTGAAGGAAGGAGGACTAATACAAGATATTTTAAAATGAGGACTAAGTCAAAATATTTCAGGGAATCCATAATTCTGGTATGGAAATCAGCACCCGGATGGGCAGCAGCAAATTTTCTGATATCCCTTCTGAGAAGTTTCCTGCCTCTTGCCCTGATATGGTTCCTTAAAGGATTGATTGATGGTATAACGGAAGCCGTTTCTGCTTCGCCTCAGGAATCAGTCGCAGTTGTTGCATGGCTGATTGCTGCTGTAGTAATCATTTGGTTTCTCGATGAGGCTGCAACGGATATGGGCAATTTTATCCGTAAAAAGCAATCAATGAAATTAGAATCTTATATGTACAGCCTGTTGCACACCAAAGCTGTAAAACTTGATTTGATAAATTTTGAAAAACCCGAGTATTATGATTGTCTGGCCAGAGCTTCAAGAGAGGCACCATGGAGACCAAACAATATTCTCAATAATCTTATCTCAGTGGTCAGGTCGCTGCTATCGCTATTACTGATGGCAGGTATGCTGGCAACATTACACTGGAGTCTCGCCCTATTACTGATTGTATTTAATATTCCTGGTATATGGCTTCGGCTTCATTATGCCGGGGTGCTCTATAATTTTAAACGCAGGCAGACACCCGAAGCAAGAAAAGCAACCTATTTTAACTGGCTTCTTACGGGAGACCGGCCATCCAGGGAAATAAGATTATTCGCCCTGGGAGATTATTTTATTTCACTTTTCAGAAAATCATTCCTTAAAACAAAAGAAGAAGAACTCAGAATTATTAAAAAGCGGGCTACAATAGAACTGGTATCAGATTTTTTTAAGGCAGGAGCCGTTCTTATTACACTGGTTTATATAGCCGGTCATACGATAAAAGGAGCAATCACACTCGGTGGGATGGCAATGTTTTTACTTGCCTTCAGGCAGGGGATGATTTATATCAAGGACCTTTTCAGCTCGTTTGCAGGACTTTATGAAGACTCTCTTTTTATTAGTGATACCTTTGAATTCCTGAACCTGGAAGAAAATATTAAAATGATCCCGCCTGAAATCATACCATCAGTTCTTGAGAAAAACATTACAATTAAAAATCTGTCATTTACATATCCGGGCAACAGTGTCAGGACAATCGACAATATATCCTTTGAGATCAGGAAAGGAGAAATAATTGCCCTTGTAGGTCCCAACGGTGCCGGGAAGAGCACACTCGTCAGGCTGTTAAGCAGGCTTTATGAGCCTGATTCAGGATCAATTTATTATGACGGTTATAATATCAGGAATATGGACCCTGATAAGTACAGAAAATACCTGTCAGTAGTATTTCAGGATTTCATGCTTTATAACCTTACAGCCGGGGAAAACATTCTGCTTGGAGATATAAGTGAATCAGAATCCGAAGAAAAAATGCAACGAGCTGCAAAAAATGCAGGTATACATGATATTATAACCGGACTGCAAAAAAGCTATTTAACTGTAATAGGCAATCTGTTTGACGATAGTCGTGAATTGAGCTGGGGAGAATGGCAGAAACTTGCACTGGCAAGATCACTATACAGGGATGCTCCGGTACTTATTCTTGATGAACCTTCAAGTGCGCTCGATGCAGATGCCGAATTTGAGATATTCAACAGATTCAGGGAGGTTGTAAAAGGACGCACAACAATACTAATCAGTCACAGATTTTTTAATGTCAGCCTGGCTGACAGAATAATAGTCCTGGACAAAGGAAAAATAATTGAATCGGGTTCTCATGTTGATCTGATGGATAAAAAAGAGCTCTATTTTAAAATGTATTCAAAACAAAGTACCAGGTTCACACGATGAACAATAATAAATCAGATATATCCGGTGAAGAGCTGCTTCTGATCAGGATGTGCCGTCTTGAGTTTAACAGCAAACAAGTTGGTATAATAAAGAAACTGGCATCAGATATCAAAGACTGGAATTATCTGGCTGAGCTTGCAAATTCACATGGTATTGCAGCCCTGATTTATCATAACCTTGAAAAATTTGGATTGATTAAACATCTTCCTTCAAAGGAGTCAGATTTTCTGAGAAATGCACGAATGATGAGCATTACCAGGAATGTGAATCATTATAGTGAATTGACAAAGGTTTTAAAACTACTTAATGAAGCTGGAATTAAAACAGTGCTCCTTAAAGGGATGGCCCTGGAAATATTGGTTTATGGCAATTCGGGATTGAGGCAGATGACAGATGTTGATGTATTGATAAGCCGGGAGGAATGTCTGGAAGCAAGGGATCTTCTTATAAGGAATGGATTTACTTCTTTGCCTTTAAAATCGCGAATACATAAACCTGTTTTGACCTATATCGGTAAGCATTTACCATCATTAATTAAAAATGGATTTTCTTTTGAAATTCACCATGAACTATTTGGGGTGGGGAAGAGTAACCTGACAAAAATGCTTTATGATGAAAGCACAGAAAATCAAGTAAATGAAGGGAAGATATTTATTCCAAAACCACAACTTTTCTTTCTATATCTCATAAAACACCTGTTCCTGCATGAAAAAAACAATGAATCACAACTCAGGCTTTATACCGATCTGGTAATTCTTATAGAAAGATTCGGGGAACAAATAATTAATACTGATCTGATTTTATTATCTAAGGAGGCTGGAGTATATAATACACTTTTATATAAGCTGGAAATCATAAGGGATTTATGGAAGCTTAAATTACCGGGATGGTTAAATAAAATAATCGACAGGGAACATGATCCGGGCACCCGGGATAAATTCATCTTCTTTCTCAGAAATCCGAAGAATAATCCTGTTACTGATAAAACATGGCTTTACAGGAATAATCTACGTGAAATACCCGGTATTCACAGGAAACTGCTTTATATCCTGGGTGATCTGTTCCCTTCAATCAACTGGATGAAAAAGCGTTATAACTGTCGCAGTACCCTGAAGGTCCTTTTCTATTATCCTTACAGGTTGGGGAAATTATGGTACCTGATCAAATTATGCCTCCCGACCCCCTAGAGGGGGGCTTTAGAAAGTATTGACTATAAGTAAGTCCCCCTTTGGGGGATTTAGGGGTAAGACAAAAAAGGAGACTTTTGAGACATTCTCAGGGGCCAGGTAAAAAAAAGGCGGTATTTACACCGCCTTTACTATTTGCTTTTATAATTTATTAGTATTCCCAAAGGTCATGTTCAAAATCGAAAAGTTCCATTTTTATTTTATCAGCCTCAAAGAGTGAAGATTTACCTATGGTATATTCACTTATATACCTGTCATTAAATACGTTGGATTCACCAAAAATAAAACTTCCGAATCTCCTTTGCATAAAGAGGTCATCAAATGAAATTCTCTGGGCATCATTATTTGACATGAATACCTCTTTTGTTGCCAGGACATCCCTTATATCATCAAACTTAATCCAGAACAGGGGAATTCTCTGCATCTGTCCGGTTTGTGGATCCATACCGAGCCAGTAAGGACATATTGCAATAATCCTTACGTCAAGTTTGGAGAGCTTTTTGTCGAAGTACCACTCTTCATACAGCATATACTGCTTCACTTCGTTCGGATTTGCCTCATCCATTATTGTTGAATCCTTGGTATTACCGAATGCATCAATTGGGATCTGAATTGTTCTTTCCCTGGCACCCATCTGTGTTTCAATATCTTCGTATGTTTTTGATACTGATGTATCAAAAGCATCATATGGAGTGATTGTACCAGCTTTAATTTCATCAAGTAAAATACCGATCAGATTCTGTCTCCCGTCATTTGTTTTGTCTGTTGGATAATATAGTGGATGGTTTACTTTTTCCCTGAGGTCAATCATGCGATAATATCTTTTTGACCTTAATACCTCGGCTTCTCTCAGGTAAGGATAATCAATCTTTCGTGCATCTGAAATCGATTTCTCATAAATATCGCCAAACGACTGACTCTTTGCCGATCCTGCAGTAAATGGCAGTGCGATTAATATCAATATTATACTTTTCTTCATAGTATGCTAAACTTATTTTGAACTTCTGGTTATTCTACTTTTAATACAATTGCTCCAAGGTCTCGTGTTATCCCATCTGGTCCCAAAGCTCTTATATTTTTGATTGTCAGGTCTCTTCCTCTTGTAATACTATTAAGGATATTTTTCTGTTCCTCAGTAAGTCTCCAGTTGTTGCTATCAGCCTGACGGTCACCCATTCTGTCGGAGTATGATAATGTAAATGATACAACGTCATATTTCAATTCGAAATCAAAATCCGTTCCAAGCGAAGCAAAAACACCTGGTTGTGAAAGTGCTTCGGCCTTGGTTAATGATCCTGACGATTTATTAGCAAACTTGGCAACTGGGTCAGGAAGTCTTTTTACCCTGAATTCCTTAGGAGCGTATGTAGTTGCTTTTCCGGTCGGATCTTTAGTGGTAACGACAACCTGAACATTCTGTCCGACTGTAGTTGGACTCACTGCCCAGTTACCGCTGAAATATTCACCCCTGGCATTCTGTACTCTCTTCTGGGAATAGGTTCCGCCGTTAACTCTTATGCTTATTCTGTCAGGACTTACGCCCGGGACAGAAACGTCAATAGGATTTTCGAGTCCTTTATACATAACGTTCATAGCTGTAGCTGATACAACAACATTTGGTTCACCCACAAAATAAGAAGCGTCGAACGGATAGG
>CAZDOM010000134.1:0-6384 GCA_964507015.1 uncultured Rikenellaceae bacterium
TTATACCGTCTAAAAGTCCGGATGCTAATTGTCATCCGGGATTCATATAAATGACCGTTATCATAAAAAATTGATGCTTATGCTTAACTTGATTTTATTGTTAACATAAATCAGCCAATAAACTGTCTGTTTCAGTCAACAAATGACATGATAAAAATGCTACTGATGCAGTTTGTGCTATAATGGGAAAAAACAAGATAAGTTTTTTCCTGATTACTATTAATTATTTATATCCCCTGACTGTTCGTTAGATATTGGCAAAGTAAATTTAAAATTACTGCCTTTCCCAACTTCACTTTCAATCCAAATTTTACCACCGTGTTTTTCCACAAATTCTTTGCAAAGTAATAATCCCAAACCAGAGCCTGTTTCTTTTGCCGTACCTTTTGTTGTAATAACTTCAGATATATTGAAGAGTTTTGCCAAATATTCAGGGGGTATTCCTATTCCATTATCCGAAACAGAGATTGCCACATTTTCAGAGTTTTCTTCTGCATGAATATTTATTGCACCACCGTTATTAGTAAATTTTATCGCATTCGAAACAAGATTTCTGAGTACAGTTTTTAACATATCAATATCTGCAAAGACACTTATATTGTCTGCATTTGGATAAGAAATTGTTATGCCTTTTGCATAAGCACCTGGTTTAAGAACTTCAACCACATTCCTGAAAATATCTGTTAAAACTAATACTTGTGGCTGAAAAGCAATGTTACCCTGTTGCGCTTTTGCCCACATCAATATATCTTCAAGTAACTTATTTATGATTTTTGCCGATTTATTAATATCTTTTACTATATCTTCAATTTCACCAGTATTGAGCTTGTGCATATCTCCAATTAGTACTTCAGATAAACCGATAAGATTATTAAAAGGACTTTTCAAATCGTGTCCGAGTATAGAAATAAAACGGTCTTTGTCTGCATTTAGATGATGAAGTCTTATTTCGCTCTTTTCTGCTTTAAGTCTTTCAAGAGTATAGTTTTTGTGAACAAACCTGATAATTATGTATATGAAGTAAGAAGAGTATATTAATGTAATGAGATTGTCAATCCAACGATCTTTTTCCGAAGGAAAGTTTATTATTAAATCTGGTTTGTAGAATTGAATGAGAAGAATGAAAATATTCACTGCTATAAAAAGAATGAAAATATATTTTTTGGTTTTAATGGGGACTACTAATATTCCAAGAATTAATATTAAAAATGCAATCATGATATTAGACCCGTTAATACCACCATTAAAAATCCAAAGGATTGAATTTCCTAATATTGAAACAATAATAATTGGTATTACAAAAGGATTAACTATCTTTTTGAATCTGACAAAATAGTAGGTGACTATCAACAAGATAGTTATTAAGAGGGGTATTAATATCGTAACTGGTGAAGGTGCAAGCAGGAAATTTGTAAATCCCCCTAATATACAAATCAATATTCCAACGATAATTGCAGACAACAAAATACGATGCTCAAAAGGGAAATTTTCTTTCTCTGCAAAAACATAATCACGGATTTCTTTAATTCTTTTTTTAATCATCCTATAATGTAGTTTAAGAAATTTAATGTAATGGAAGTACGCTTCATCAGTAAAATTTTATCGTTTACTGGAATGCTTTTTGATTAACTCAAATAATAAGGTCATTTTAATTGGTTTAGAAATGTAATCGTTGCATCCCGCCTCTATTGCCTTTTCACTGTCACCAGCAAAAGCATAGGCTGTTTGTGCAATTATGATTACATCTTTGTTAAATTGCCGTATTTGACGTGTGGCTTCATTGCCATCCATAACAGGCATTCTGATGTCCATTAAAATCAAATCAAGGTCGGGATTATTACGACAAGCCTCAACGGCTTCAACTCCTGTTACTGAATGCAAAACTTCTTTACTGATTTTTTGCAGGGTTCTTACGAGCAGGGAATATGATATTTCATCGTCTTCTACAATCAATATTTTCAGGTTTTTTATCTGAACTTCTTTATGCTCTGAGGAAACAGCACTTATTATTTCTATTTCTTCTTCCGGAACAGGATTGTAGGGAATGGTAAAATAAAAGGTTGAGCCTTTCATTTCATCACTTTCCAGCCATATTTCCCCACCAAGCATTTCTACATAAGATTTCGCTATGGATAAACCCAAACCACTGCCTTCATAACCTCGGTCATGCGATTCACTACCTTGTCTGAATCTTTCAAAAATCATTTGCTGCCGGTTCTGTGAGATACCCACACCTGTATCTTTTACATAGAATTCAAGGTAGTTGCCTTTCTTCTTGTATCCAAATTCAATTGAACCATCATATGTGAACTTGATGGCATTTTTTATAAGGTTAGTCAGGACTCCATATACCTTTTCATTGTCTGTATTAATGTTGGCTTCTTTTGATGGCAAACCATTCTTAAATGAAAACTGCAAATTTTTACTTTCAATTTCTGGTTTGAAAAATTTAAATATGAATTCAATCTTCTCGTTCAGATTCGTCTCCTTTATATCAGCTTTTACCAGACCTGATTCAATTTTAGACATATCAACAATACTATTGATAGTATTTAACATGCGTGCTCCGCTAATCTGAATAGTTTGAATATAATCCTGCTGGTCATCACTTGATAAGGTCGGTTCTTTCAGAAGTTCTGCAAAGCCAAGAATGCCGTTCATGGGTGTACGTATCTCGTGACTCATATTAGCCAGGAAGGCAGATTTCAGTCGGTCACTTTCTTCGGCTTTTTCTTTGGCATTAATAAGTTCTAATTCAGCCTGTTTGCGTTTAGTAATATCGAGTATGATGGCAAAAAATACTTGTTTGCCTTCAAATTCGGAGAGTTGCAGATAAACATCAACAGGATAGGTAGTGCCGTTTTTTCTTTGGTGTATTGTTTCAAAATTCAGGATATTCTGTTTACCTGAAATGAGCGGTTGAATAGCTGTTAAAAAGGTATCAGTTGTAAACTCAGGCTTAATATCTACAGGGGTTAAAGAAAGAATTTCATCACCTGCATAACCTATATTATTAAGTGCCCCTTGATTAACGTAGACAAACTTCAAACTATCAACATTAAATATATAAATTTCATTCAATGAGTGTTCAACAATAGCTGTAAGACCTCTAAGTCTTGACTCTGCCTGCTTACGCTCTGTGATGTCCATACCTGAACTATGTGTTCCTGTTATTTTTCCGTTTAAATCTTTGAGTAAAGTATTATACCATAGTATGGTCTTTAATTCCCCGCTTTTTGTTTTAACTTCGTTTTCATAGTTTTGAGTATTCTCGATATCTCCATTCATTAGTTTTTTGAAAACATTAAATACTTCACTTGAAATTTCTTTAGGTAAACAGGTTTTGAACCAATTTTTTCCAATAAGTTCATCCTTATTATAACCAAGCAATTGGTATCCTTTGTCGTTCAGCAGTGTGATATTGCCAAGAGTATTAAGTGACATGATTAACTCAGCAGCAATATTCAGGTATCTTTCGGCAGCTTTTTTACTTTCTTCCAATACCAATTCTATCCTTTTATACTCGGTGATATCAACCATTATTATCTGGCATTGTTCGCCATTTTTGACAGCATTACCAGAAAGATAGAAATAGGTAGGCACGCCTTTGCCTTCTCCTGACAGTATTACTTCGCAAGTTTCATTGCCTTTGCCTTCTCCTGACAGTATTACTTCGCAAGTTTCATTGCCTTTGCCCTTAAATACTTTACTTAAAAATTGATTAAAAACTGGTTTTGTATCGTTTGATACAAAAACGCCAAACATATTGTTGATTAACCTCTGACGTTCTTTGCCAAGCATACTTGCTCCCTTGAGATTTAATCCAAGTATTTTACCTTCTTTGGAAAGCGTAAAATATCCTGATGGAGCAAAGTCGTATAATTCAGTATATTTTTGTGTTGCTTCATCAGCATTTTCTTTTGCCAGCCTGAGTTCCTCGTTTTGCATTTCTAATTCTATCTGGTGCACCTGAAGCTCGTGAATGAGTTTCAGAGTGTCAGCTTCAGAATGAATAGAAGTTGTCTTTAAGGACTTATTTTTCAGCGACTCCTCTGCCTTTTTACGAAGCATTTCCGCTTCTGTCAGATTTGGTTGAGACTTCTTCATTGCTTGAGTAGATTATGTTCACGAAGAATTTCAATAGTTTTATTTAATTCTTCTTCAAACTTTTTGGCAACAGTTATATCAACGATGTTATAACCACCCCTTCAATGCTTCGAGTCCACCTGCCGATGCACCTATGCCAACAATCGGGAAACTGAGTGAAGTTGAAATTTGCTCCTTTGTGAGTTTTACAATACCAGTTTCTTTTTGTTCCTTTTTAGTAATGGATCTTTTCATTATTACCAATTTTAATAATTAACTGAAACGTTCTTGAAAATGGTAAATAACAATGCAAGATTTCGGCAAGATTAAGAATCAAAGAACCAGATGAATAAGGTTAAAAAAATTCAATGTAAAGATACTAATTTATACTTTATTAGCTTATTTTACCCACCTCTATAGAATATTAATAATCAACATGTTACAATATAATAATTTTAACACTTCACCATTTCTGCTCCTTGATTGCAATAATTTTATTGGAAACAACATAGAATATTGAAAGTGAGGCTCTTCATTAATTTCTTTTCTTTTGCTTCTTCAATCCAGATAGGCTTCGACTGACTTGTGAATACCTTTATCAGTATCCAATTTTTATTTTTTCTTAGCCTCTCTCAATATATACCATGCTCTCTTACGCTTTTTAGTGTCCCTTGACCCCATCACCACAGTACGTTTGATATCACTGGCTTCGAATGATCCTGCTGTTATTACCACCTCCTGAAATTGTGTAACTTTTGAGACGAGGATTAAATCTGCATGAATATTCTCTTTCCTGGCGTAAAATTCCAATATCCATAGTCACGTCAAAACCTCTTAAAATTCAATCTTTTACACAGCGGATGCTTAGTCCCTGGATCCATCCACTAAATGGCAGTCCAACCGAAAGATCAATTTTCTCAATATTGTTACTCGAAGAACTAAGAACATAGACAAGCGGCCCATAAAACAGTACTCCCATTGACAAATGCCCTGCACCCATAGTACTGGTTGACCAGTAACCTTTTATACCAATATCTGAAAATGTTCCATCATACAATGTTCTGTAACCACCCGGAAGCGCGGTAAATCCTGTTACATTACTGGATACAATTTGAGTTTGCCAATGGTCTGTACCTGTCTCTTTCAGCTTCATAGCATTATTATCTACATAATCAATAAGTTGAGTCCATTCTTTATCTGAGGGCACGTGCCATCCGACAGGGCATAGCTTTCCGGTTTCCACACAGTAATAGTTATAAAGTATACCATATACTCCCTTATAGGTTGCTTCGTCGTTATCATAAATTGACAGACTGGCAGAATAAGTGGTTATCCATTTAGAATTTTCAGTTACATTGGGGATAACAGTACCATCATTTAGATGAGTAGTCTTTAGGTTTTCAGCCATCCAGAGTTGTTTGCCAATTCTGATGACTTCATAAGAATTACTGTCATAATCCATGATAGTCGTCACATCTTCACCAGAGTTATCTTTCTGGCAAGACGGCATCAATAAGATTAATACAATTACTGCAGATACAGTTAAAATGGGTTTTAATGATAACATTATGATGGATTTAATTAACAAATAGTTAATAGAAAAGTAAGAAAGGTAAAGTAAAAGAAAAATTTGATAACAGAAGCCGGGAAGCTTAACAAAGAAAAAGCCTTTTCCGCTTCGCATTAGTGATATGTCTTCAATGCCGGAGGCATTTAATTCCAATAGCCACGGCTTAGCCCGTGGTTAAGGATACAAGATGATATCCTTTATAGAATAGTTTTAAATTCATTATCATTTACTTAAGCTAGAAAGACTTCATGTTGAGAATCTTTAATACTTTTTCTTTATGACTTCTGCTTATAGGTAATTCAGTGCCATCTATCTCTACTGAGTATAAAGTTAATGCATTGACTTTTTTCAGATTGACTATATATGAATTATGTATCCTGAGATACAATTCAGGAGGCAGGGTGGCCTCCATGGAGGCCAGACTTCCTCTTATCATTAATTTTCTGTTTGGTAAATAGAACCTGATATAATCTCCGTCGCTTTCAATGTATTTAATATCACCAAGATATATTTTATGAGTCTTTTTGCTATCCTTCAGCAAAATAAACAGGTCCTCTGGTTTCTCACTTTTTTCTGATGACGGCATTTCTATTGACTTACTATGCAACTTTATATAATGGTTAACAGCTTTCAGAAACCTTTCAAAAGGTATCGGTTTCACAAGGTAATCAACAGCCTGGAGTTCAAAGCCATCAGCAGCAAACTCCCTGTATGCTGTTGTAAAAATT
>CAZDOM010000135.1:0-6382 GCA_964507015.1 uncultured Rikenellaceae bacterium
CAGCTTTGAATTTAACGACCTTCTTGGCAGGAACGTTAAGTTTTGCACCAGTACGTGGGTTACGTACCACTCTTGCACTTCTTTTGGTTACTTTAAATGTGCCAAGACCAGGAAGCTGAAGCCTCTGGCCTTTTTTCATAGCGGTACCAACTGATGCCACGAATGCATTCAGAGCTTTACCTGCATCCTTAACTGTAAGGCTTGCATCTTTTGCAATAGAAGCAACTAAATCTTTTTTTGTCATAATAACTAGAATTAAAGGTTAGACCATTTTGACTTATTAAATACAAATTTATTCTATTTATATTCATATACAAATTTATTTTTCCGTTTTTCCACAAATAGTGCGGTTTTTAGGTTAAAATACCTATTTTTTTTGATAAATAACCCAATTGATATAAAAATACGCGTTTGCTCATCATTTCATAGGATGAGAACATTTTCACAGTCAATTTTGTTCACAGGATGTTAATAAATTTTATAATCATCTGATTTACTTTGTTTTACGCGATAAGCACAGATATAAATTCCAAAAATTCAAAAAAGCATTATATTTGCGGCGGAGAAATGGCAGAGTGGTCGAATGCGGCGGTCTTGAAAACCGTTGTCCCGAGGACTCGGGACCGGGGGTTCGAATCCCTCTTTCTCCGCCAAAGCCATCAGATTAGTCCTGTCCACCGGCCGGTGGACGGGATTTTTGTTTTTGAAAAGCCCGAATCAGGCTTGCCTGAATGAGGGATTTGAAAAAACAAAAACCGCTCGAAGAGCAGACTGATCTGATGACTTTGAAGCTGCCCCGCCAGGGATCATGAGCGTAGCGAATAATCCCTGGGGTTCCATGTACTAACCCCTCCTTTCCATGACAGATAGAGTACTAAAACAATTATTAATATCTTAACCCATTATCCCAATCCTCTTCCTGAAAAATCCCAGCACTGTTATTGCCGTGACTATAACAAGTGCAATAATTGCCGTTATAGCTATCGACCGGTAATCATCCTGCCTCTTAAGATATATGCCAAGGAAAGCCCAAATAACAGATAATCCTATAAAAGGATTCTGAAGTCTGTATAGAGTTAATATTACTAAAATTGTTCCTGTTGTGATCATGATTATTGTCCAGGCTGTTTCCGAAATCCCCAAACCGTTCCAGTTAATATCTACAAGCAGAGCTGTTACATTTGCAATTGTAGCAATACATATCCATCCAAGGTAGACTCCGAATGAGGCTTTGATGATCCCAAAAGGAAGATCACGAATCTGGATGTTAATATATATAAGCGTTACCAGCAGTCCGGCCATAACAAGCAGGCTCAGGGGCAGTTTCTGATAGTGCCACATTACTATCCACAGCGCATTAAGCACACAGGATACAGCAAAAAGCCATCCGATGTTTCCAATAACTGCCTGCTCTTTTCCTGTAAATTGTACTATGCAGTATCCTGCAAGAAGCAGATATATTACTCCCCAGATGGAAAAGGTAATACCTGCCGGTACAAAAAGGTTCGGTAGTGCATCAGACAGCTGTCCTGTTGTCTTGTTATTCAAAGGCAAAGCATTTGCCAGATAGTTCATAACTATCATACCTGCAAACAGAATAAGATTCAGATATTTAATCATAACTAATAAATTTGGAGTTTAAAATCTCAACCAGGTTCAATACCAAAAATAAGGTTATTTCATTTAATCACAATTAACAATAATAAAAACTCCATTCCCTCTTACTGTCTGTGATTTTACTGATAAACCAGCCAATGCTGTAAAATGGTTTAGTCCTCCTTTATTCATATAAACCTTGAAATTCCGGTGATGATCACCCCTGGCCATCCGCTCTATTCCATAGGCCAATGACTTTGACAGGCCTGCCGGCATTGGATAATTATAATCTGCAATTATTACCCTGGCTGCCACACGTTTCATCTCCCTGAGTACATCAACAGCCAGGTCATGTTCAAACTGATGAACTGACATTGAGGTAACTGCAACATCAAATTCACTATCCCTGTAATCTGACAAATCAGTGGCATCAAGCACCTTAAACTGCACCCTGTTTCTTAAACCTTTTTTATTTGCTCTCACGGAAGCATAGGAAATAAGCTCCCTGTCGAGGTCTATTCCGGTAACCTGATCTGATGCCCTTGCAATTGAGAGTGCAAGTGATCCGGTACCGCAGGCTATATCAACAACCCTGTTGCCTGTATCTATGTTCCTTAGGATTACTGTACGCACACCCGATAGCAGAGGATCGATCAAAATCCTGTAAATATATCCTCTCAGATAAAGGTTCCTCATAGGTTTTCAATAAACATGGTAAATATAAAATCTCTTTTAATTAATTGCATACAATAATTGAATCAGAATTGCAGAAGGATTCCAGATATCTTATTTTAATAACCTGGTTTTCTGTAAATGGTTCAATTATTTTATAATTTTGATAAATATTCCGATCCTGTTCAAATGGGATCTGATTTATCCGGAAACCGAATTTGCAGATAATACAGTTTAATAAATGAAAATCCTGAGAATCCTGATTATGACAGCCCTCCTGTTTTTGCCTGGATGCTGGCTGTTTGATATTGATGATGATTATGAATTTGAATTTGAAACAATCATTACAGACATCCCTGCTAATCTTGACGGGATCAACAGTGACCGGAACGATTTTAATTCTGCCCTGCCATTTCATTATTGGGGGAACATGCTTTATTTCTCATCTGATAAACCAACAAACGGTGTCAACTTCGACATAAAATACGAATTCATCGAAATAACCTATCATCCTGATAAAGAGGGTATTTTAAACATTGATTACACTTTAAAAAGTGATAGATATCATACTTACGAAGACCACCTGTTCCCGTTGATCAATACCGATTCAAACGAATATGGACCATATACATACTGGGATTTATATTCCTGGAATTATTTCTTCTATGCCAGCGATGAGGAAGGAGACCTCGATATCAGATTTGTTTACAACTCAGGTTATTACGAAGATGGTGATCAACTTTACGGGCCTCTTGACGCAACTATTTTAAATTCGGAATACGATGATGCCTATCCGACAATAACCTCTGATGGCAAACATCTTTTATTCTGCAGCAACAGACAAGAGAATCAGTTTGATATTTATTCTGTGTATTGTTCCGGATCAATGCTTTACGATTATTTGACAAAGTCAGATGCTGTAACCGTAACAAAAGAATCTGTTCTTTCGGGAAGCCTGAATGATAAGTGTCCGTCTGTTACAAACAACCTGCTCGTTTTTACATCCGACAGGGAGGGTGGTTTCGGTGGTTATGACCTTTATTATTCGCTGTACGAAGGAGGTCAATGGACTGATCCTGTAAACTTCGGCGATAAGATCAATACAGAATATGATGAATACCGGCCTATATCTTTCTCATTTCCGCCAATGACAGACGATTTTATGATCTTCTCATCAAACAGACCCGGGGGGAAGGGCGGTTACGACCTCTATTGTGTAAGAATCGGTGATCTGATAGATGACCTTTACTGATTATTTATTGATAACCCCGGAATTAACCTTTTTAGCTATAATCTGTAATATAATCCATGATGAGTACCGAAAAACAAAAAACAGATTCTCCTCTTCCCGGCAGGATAACCTCTGTTGATTTTTTTAGAGGACTGACAATGTTTCTCCTTGCAGGAGAGGCCTCACACCTCTATTCACACCTTATGGATGTTGACAGTAATGTCGTACAATTCATTGGTAGTCAATTCCATCACCATGAATGGCATGGACTTCATTTCTGGGATCTTATACAACCCTTCTTTATGTTCATTGTAGGGGTAGCAATACCATTTGCTGTTGCAAACAGGTTGAAAAAAGGACAGACAAACAGGCAGATTACTCTTCATGCTTTTAAACGTTCTTTTATGCTGCTCTTCTTAGGATGGGCACTTTATTTCATCGATGCGGGTCACCTGGTATTCAGGTTCCAGAATGTACTGGCTCAGCTTGGTGTAACTTATATTGTGGCCTTCCTGATAATGAATAAAAGCTTCAGGTTTCAACTGATATTCACACTCGTCATCCTGCTGCTTATAGATCTCGCTTACCGGTTCTTCCCTGTTAACGGATTTAATCATCCATGGGTGAATTATGAAAACCTGGGAGCCTGGTTCAATAACAAGATAGAGGGTGTCGATAAGGCAAGCGAATGGGCTACTCTTAATTTTGTATCCACAACAGCTCATACAGTTTGGGGTGTGCTGTGCGGAAAATTGCTTATGAGTGAGAAAACACATGCACAAAAGATCAGGATACTTATTATATCAGGAGTCTCGGCATTGATCATAGGCTATTCTCTCGACTGGCTGAACATCACCCCAATTATCAAGAAGATAGCAACAGTATCATTTGTATTTGCCAGCGGAGGATGGACTATACTTGCCCTGACCTTCTGCTACTGGCTTATTGATGTAAGGAAGACTTTTTTAACGGGTTCAAAGATGTTCATCATCGTTGGGATGAATTCAATCTTCATTTATATGTTCTTTTCAGCAGGCGGTGCCGGTTGGTTAACACGTCTTGTCAGACCTTTCGGCAACCTTATCTTTGGCTGGGCAGGAGAGCTTACTGCAGCAATAATAACCAGTCTGGCAGTATGGGCCGCTATGTGGTATATGTGTTACTGGCTCTATAAAAACAGGATGTTTATAAAAATATAGGCGTAACGGCGTAACGGCGCAGAGGGCTGATAGTCCATTGCGCCACATTTTTCATACCTTTACATCCAAATCGGTTAATCCTTGTTCCAGAAAGACTACATCCTGCGTATGATTGAAATGATAATGAAGTTCATAGAGGAATTCCTGGGCCTTGTTAAAGGAGGAAAGCTTGATGAGGCTTCGGAAAACCTGGAAAATGCTTATAAAACTTTCCTAAGGGAGGATGCTGTATATTTCCGCAGTATCCCCGCGGGAGAACTTACAGATAAGCTGCTGAAAGAACATGATTACACCAATGGTCATTTGGAAGTACTCGCTGAACTCTTTAATGCAGAGGCGGAACTAAGGTTAGTCAGAAATGAAAAAGAGGGATGCCTGGAATTCACAGAGAAGTCGCTGGTACTTTTTGAGTTTGTTGACAGGGAAAACAGGACTTATTCGATTGAGATGATAAATAAAATGGATAACCTCAGGAAAAGGATTACTGAATTAACAGGTATCTAGTTTATCCGGCATCATTCTCCGGAGAGTCTTTTGATGCCCCAAGTTGAATATTTTCTGCTTTTACGGTACTTTTTTTATCAGGATCAGGTGGTTCAGAGCTTATCACCCCAAATTCATCAACATAAGCAATCATATCATCAAAACTACCCTTTTTATCTTCGAGCCTCTTCTTTGCACGCTTTTCTGCCTTTATTTTTCTCTTCTTTTCCTTCTTTTTACGTACTTCCTTCTTATTGTATGTTTCCTGCGAACGGCTCATAAATATATTTTAGATATTAATAGCTTAAAAATTAATAGCTTCCTTAAATGACAGTTCACAAAGACTAACTAAACGGATGCCTGATTAGCAGACGAATGTGAATAATATAAAGCTTAATTTCACTGTAAAGATAGAAAAAAATATGGGAATACCTCCACCAATTCACTTAATACCCTGCAAAGGGATATGACATCAGGATGAGCAATAAAAATTGATTTTAAATTTATTATGGTGTAATTTTGATATCTGTAACATTGAATCCATTTGTATACTCTTAACCTGTTTTCAAAAAGCAGGTTGTCATACGATCATGTAAAATATTTAACTTAATCTCTTAGAAACCAGGAGGTGAAAAATGAAAAATTTAACTAAGTTTTTATCTGGCGTAGTTATAGTACTGTTAACGTCAGCAAACAGCCTGGCCCAGCAGGAGCCGCGAAAAACTGATCTGCCCGGAAGTGAAGATTATTCACTGATCTCCAGATACCAGGGAGCAGTAATCCAAAACTATGAGGTAATTGACTATGGTCAATATGTTCTGGCATTAGGTAAGCCAGTTGAAAAAGAGTTCAGGGAACATGGTCTCTATCTTTCAAAATTTGAAGACCTGGAAGGTAAAATAATCAGGATACAATATTTAATACCGCCGGAGGAAGGCATCTTCAAAGTATATAAAAACTATACATTAGCCCTGGAGAATGCTAATTATAATATCCTTTTTACAAGTTCTGATAGGGAGGAGAGTAACTGGACTTTCTGGGGTGATGACTTTTATGGCGGTTCCTTACCCATTAACAAACTTGGTGAAGACTTTTATAATGCAAATGGTCAGGAAGGTTTTTATTTCTGTACAGCAAAAGGAATAATGAACGAAAATGATGTATATATCTCAATATTCATCAACAAGGGAGAAGAATATGG
>CAZDOM010000136.1:0-6359 GCA_964507015.1 uncultured Rikenellaceae bacterium
GATAACATAAATATTGAAGATTAATCATCAATCACTGGCATATCACTGCAATTCTCATTAGAATATTCTGAAAGCTTTTCTATAAAATGAATCGCTTCATTTTTTAGTATTTTTAAATACAGGTTTGTAAAAAATGATTTTGTCAGATGACATTGCTGATAGTATTCCACAATCAAATCTTCTCCTTGTTTTTTGACATGATAGAAACCGGAAGAAGCGATCATTTTCGGCATTGTGACCTGGCTGTTCACAGATGAAACAAGAATAAAATCCAGTCTTTGTTTTTCCCGGTCGAGATTTCTGTGCCATAAGGATATATTTTCAAAAAAAATGAATTTCTGAAATTTGTATTCGATCCGGTTCCAGTTATTACCCTGGTCAATTAACTTCACTTCCATTATATCAGGTGCAAGTGCTTTAATATGATAATAATTAAAAAATATTTCAAGCAAACATTCCGGACTTTTATTTGTTTTGAAGCTGCCATAAAAAGAGAGGGTGGTATCGGTTTGAGTGAATTTATATTGAATATCGTCTGGTCCACTGGCAAATATCGCTGGCCGGACCATGATGATCAGCCAGGTAAACAATAGAAGGATTTTATTATTCTTCTGATGCATTTTTTTGATCTCAAAAGATGTTGATCTAAATTAAAAATATTTCAGTGCATTCATTATTGCTCCGGGTTTAAGTTTAAGGGTTTGGTCTATTTCCGCATAGCTTAAATATCCGCAGTCTCTGCATAATGCTTCATTATCAGGAAACCTGCAGCATGAATATATTTTCCCTCCTTCGTAAATTTTGCAGATGTTCAAGGGCCTTTTCCAGTCGTTTCTTATCGCAGATTTAAGACCTGCCCTTGAATTCAGAATTTTGTATTTTCTTTTATTGATAAGTAATGTGGTTAAAATCTCTGTCTTTTCCTTCTCATTAATAAATAACTCATCATACCCGTAATAAGGAGTATGGAAATAGAAAAAGATGCCTCTGATTTTTTTTACCCCGTTTATAAAATCACAAAAATCCAGGATTTCATTTTTATTGATGTTGTTAATAGTAAAGTTAATATAAAGTGAAGGATGATTTGATTGATTTATATTCTCCATTATTCTTTCAAATACATTTCCTCTCAAAAAATCATTGGTTTTTTTCAGTCCATCCAAACTTATAAAAACAGTATCAGCTGATGTATCTAAAGGATAAGTCCCGTTTGTATAAATAATTGTAGCCAGGAACCCCTTTTCCCGTGCATATTTAACGACATCTTCAAGTTTATATTCCCGGTCGCACCAGAGGAATGGCTCACCACCCTCAAAATATATGGTTCTCCCGCCCTTATCATAAAAATTGCTGATCAGGTCTTTCGCATCTTCAAAACTCAGGTTATTGGGTGGCCGCTCATTTATTCTGCAATGAAGACATTTCAAGTTACATTTATTATGCATTACCAAACCACAAATGAGAGGTGTTTTCTCTTTTAAAAACCTGTAGGATAACACGTATTTTATACCGTAAAAGATATGCCTCATTTCAGCAGGTTATTTAAAAACTTAAATAATGCCGTGATTATAAATTTAATGTATTTGTAATACCAGGCAAAATAATATTTTCCATCATTCTTTTCAGTCCTTCGGTATTTGATATTATGGGATTGTAATTCAGTAGTCTGCGGGCTTTACTTATATCAAACCAGTGAGATTGAGTTAACTCACTGACTAAAAAACATGTTAGCACAGGTTCCCCCCTTTTTATTAATATACTGTGAAACATTTCAGCCAGAAATGAAAACAATATTGCAGTCCATACCGGAACTCTCTTTGTTACCGGTTCAACGCCTGATACACTTAGTATATTATCAAGGAAGTCCCATAATAATACTGGTTCTCCGTTAGTTATGAAATAAGCATTGCCTGCTGCTTCCGGATTGTTTATTATAGCCTGAGCAGCATTTATATGAGCCGCCACCACATTGTCAATATATGAGACATCTATCCGGTTTTTACCATCGCCAATTCTACGTAACTTTCCTTTTTCAGCCCTTGAAATAATTCTCGGGAACAATTGATTATCACCCGGGCCATATACCAGATGAGGTCTCAGCGCAAGTGTTCTCAGAGTTTCAGAATTAGCTTCCAGGATAAGCTTTTCAGCCATGGCCTTAGTGCCTGTATAATGAGATATCGGATGTTTTGGATAAGATATTGATTCGTCCATACCCTTAATGTCAGTCCCGTCAAAAACGACGCTTGCTGAACTGGTATATATCAGATATTTGATTCTCTCCATTTTACAGGCATGAATTATATTCGCGGTTCCTGTTACATTTGTTCTGTAATATTCACGGTAACTGCCTGAAATGCCGGCTTTTGCGGCAACATGAAAAATAATGTCAATATCCTCACATGCTTTTAAAGCTGAATTGACATCTGATATATCACCTCTTTTCACATCAATGCCGATTTTTCTAAGAGCAGGATAATCATTTCTTGAGAAGGTTGAGACTTTGTAGCCTTTTTCAACCAGTTGATTTGCAAGGGCAGAACCTATAAAACCACCACCACCTGTGACTAAAGCATTCATTTTATTCTTTTTGCGGCCCAACGGGCAAGTTTTTCACGAAATATCTTGGCATTATGTCTCGGATCGACAGGAAATTCCTTTTTAAACAGAATATCTGATATTCCTTTGGTTATCATGGCAGAACTACCCATTTCAATTAATTCCTGAATCAATTTCTTTGTCGGATGATAGCCTGATTTAAGCTGAATGCATATCACCGGTCTTTTTATTCCGGATCCATTAAGTTCTACCCCAACAAGCGCGGAACGAATCACATGAGGATGTCGATTGAAGACAGATTCACATGGTATCGTAAACAGGGTACTATCAGGAGTCGTTACCCTGTGTGATTTTCGTCCATAAAACCATAGTCTTTCATGGTTGTCAATTTTCCCCAGGTCTCCCATCCGATGCCATGTTTCGTGTGTTTTCACATCCCGGATCTTCGAAAGTATGTCTGTATCATTTTTTTTGAAATATCCAGGAGAGACCCATGGCCCTTTTACAACAATTTCTCCCACCTCGTTTTCAGGCAGAAGCGTTACCTTATCCCATGTAACTATTTGCTTATCAGTTATTTCAATGACTCTAACATCAATCGGCTCAACAGGATTCCCTATACAGATCCCATCTCCATTTACAGAAACATCTGAATAAATCCGGAGAAGTTCAGAAGCGGTAATGTCAGTAACGGGCAAAGCCTCGGTTGCCCCATACGGGGTATGTATCTCCGCATCATTGGGGACCATCTGCCTGAATGATTCCAATATATTACGGTGAACAGGCGCTCCGGCTGAAATTATCTTCCTTAATGAAGGGAGTTTAATTTTTCTTTGTAATCCATATTCCGCCAGCTTATTCAGGATCATAGGAGATCCAAACATTTGGGTACATCCGAAATCCATGATATTCTTAATGACCTTTGCGGGATCAAGTTTTACCGGATGAACCATATCCATATCTGCTATGACCGAAGAGTTACCGTGGCAAATGGCGAAAAGCCCTAGCAAAGGGAAGGTGCAAAGGTCGATTTCATCAGAACCGATGCTGAAGTGGGATTTTGTTATCTCTATCTGGTTTTTCAACATACCTGATGTATAAATGACTCCTTTCGCCGGACCGGTACTACCGCTCGTAAAAAAAATCGCAGCCAAATCATCGGGATCATTTAAATGCTGAGGATATTGACCGGGATTATCGTTTATTAAATCCTTAAGTCGCCTTACTTTGCCAAAACAAATAGTCGCGGTTGTTATTTTGATTTTTACTTTTGTAAATAATGAAGGATAGAATAACCTCAACAAATGTGCTTTCGTAGTACCGATAAAGGCTTCAGGGGCCAGATCAGACAGTACTGATGCCATTGCCTTTATTCCCATTCCAGGGTCAATCATGACCGGAACGGCGCCAATTCTTAACAGAGCAAAGGTCAGTACAAAAAAATCTATTCCTGCCGGTACCAATATCAAAGTTTTGGTACCGGGTTTAATACATGCATGATCAAATCCAAATGAATATTTGTTTACTTTCTTCTCCAGATCACTGTATGTTATTTTTTCGGGGTAAAGTAGTGCAGGTTTATCAGGATGTTTTTCGGCATTAAATCTAATATAGTCTGAAATATTGTTGATGTCTGAGGACAAAGTATATTGATAAGATCGTTGCATGTTATTTTACTTTAGTTTCTATAAAGTGCAAGTGATACATTTATTCCTGAGCCTATAGTGAGGAAAATAATATTCTTTGAATTTCTAAAACGATCATCATCCCATACCTTCTTAATCGCAAATGCAAGTCCTGCAGTATAAAACACCTTATTCCCTGTTTGTGATATTTCAACAAAATTGTCATACATATTAAGCCTGTTTTTAAGTTTCTTCGTAAATCCAGGAGGGCTTTGCGAGGGTATAATGAGGTCTATTTCATTCAGTGTCTTTCCCGATTCATTCAGGAAATCGGATAATGATTTTGCTGCACAATCAACGCAAAAATCCGGATATGATTCTTGCTGCCTGATATTCAGTATATTTTTCCCTCTATTATTTCGTCTCTTAATGCTATATACTGTACGGCTTATAAATTCCCCGCTATACTCTGGGAATGAGTAAGTTCTGAAAAGACAAAAACCTCTTGAATCATTTGATTTTGAAAGAACTATTGCTGCTGCTGCTGAATTAATATTGAAATCTTTTGAGAGGCCGTGAAAAGGTTCCGAATCGCCCGCGACCACCATCCCATAAGATATTTCACGATTATTCAGTGATCCATGGATGATCTCTATTCCTGTCATGATGCCACATCCTCCATTGTTTAGATCAAAAGAGAAAGTATTATTGTAATTATGGGAATTGACTTTATTAGCTCTTTTTACGCTTATTATCTCCTGAATTAATGCGGCAATTGCCGGTTCACCAATATTCCTGTGACGGTAAATGCCTGTATTTATGAGAAGTCCAAGATCACCGGGCTCAACTCCGGAATCAATCAGGCATTGATGGGCAGCCCTGGCTGATAGTCTTATAGAATTCCCGGGGGAAAATCTTAAACGCGGGCGTGCCACAGCGACCATATTAATTAATGTTCCCATACCGGTAAACCATTTTGTTCATTTTAAAGATTACCGTTCCTATGATCAGGCCGGATGCAAAACAGAGTAACATAATATTATCATGTTCACTGAAACGTTTTTCATTAAGATATCTGTAAAGTGCCAGAAAATGAGTTGTTGATGCAGTATTGCCGGTCTCTTTTAGAGTTATCGCAATCTGCCCGGGTTTTTCACCGAAATATCCAAGGTAATGATTTGCTCCAGAGATAATTGAACTTCGCGATGTCTGATGAGGAATCAGCCAGGCGATTTCTTTAAAGGATAAATTGCTTTTTTTAAGAGCATTTTTTACTATTGATACAGATTCATATATTGCAGCATCATGAATCTGTTTTGCATTCGTCTTCATTCTCCCTCCTGGTGAATTCCGGTTTTGCCTGCCTGTGCATAGGTTGCTGTATCTGCTCAATGTTGTAAAACCTGATACAATAAGGCCATTATTTTCATCATAGGTTCTTTCAATTATTACTGCCGCACCGCAGTCTCCCAGTGTAAGGGATGATAATTCGGAACTTAAGGATGTCTTAATGTTCTTCATCGCATGATCACAGATGTTGGAAATATATTCTCCACTCACTATCATGCAATTTTTAATAATCCCCTGCCGGATATATTTTTCAGCTAAATAAACACCGGTAAGCATTCCTGCGCATGCATTAGAAATATCAAATGTTATCGCTTTCCCGGCTCCGATGGCTTTCTTTATTAATGTTGAGAAGGCAGGTTCATAAAGATGTGATAATCCATCCTTGTATTTTGTAATTGAGCAATTAATAATCATGTCGAGTTCATCAGCCCTGTACCTTGAGAATGAGAGGCAGTCTTTTGCTGCATCTACGGCCAGCGAAAATGAATCTTCACCGGACGAACACACTTTTCTCTCACGGATCCCTGTTAAAAGTCCGAACTTATTAATGCATGGAGTTTTTATTTTGTTAAGCAGTTCAGAGGTAGTTAATCTCTTCACCGGCATTTTCACCCCTATACTTTCAATATGACATCTCCAGTCCATAAGCTGATAAATTAGTTTAATCAATTCGGTTTCAAATTATTCCTGAATCTGATAATTATATCTGCCAGTTCAGCGCTTTTATCTTCCTGGATAAAGTGTCCGGCATCAAGCCTTAAATGATCCTTTCCTGCTGCCCCCGGGATTCTTTTTTGCATATATTCATCCCCTCCGCGTGTTATC
>CAZDOM010000137.1:0-6302 GCA_964507015.1 uncultured Rikenellaceae bacterium
ACCATTCTACAAATTTATCCCAGTTCAAACCTGCTCCTGCCGATATAATTACAGAATTTTCATACTGATCTTCTGTTTTAATACCTCCAATTGCCGGATGCACAATAGTTCCGCTGAAATCACTGGTAAAGAGTACATTGCTTCCCTCTCCAAGAATGAAGAGGTTGTCAGAGCGGGATTCTCTTTTTTTGAGAAATACAGCAGCATCTTCTTCGGTTTTCAGAATGATAAGACAATCAGCCTTATAATCCAGCCCAAAAGTGTTGTATTTTTTCAGAGAAGCATTTTTCAAGATTACTTATCTTCTTTAGGGTAAAATTAATAAAATTAATAATGGACTCGGCCAAATTCTATTTTCATCTTCCTTTCCCAACGGAAGAGCCATAAAATATCTCAACGATAATGAAAAAAAAAGGTATAGGAGATGCAAATGTCGCAGAAATTATTGATATTGTTGATGTTTTAATTGAATATGGAGTAATAGAAAAAAACGACTAAACAGAAATATTTTTTTGTATGAGCATTATAGAACTCGAAAATATTACCAAAAGCTATGAAAATCACATAGCCGTGGATGACTTGTCTCTTCAGGTTCCGAAAGGTAGTATCTATGGTTTTATCGGACCGAATGGATCAGGAAAAACAACCACTATCAGGATGATTATGAATATCCTTTATCCTGACAAGGGTAAGATTTTTATTTCGGGGAAAGAACACACAGGAAGCCGTCACGACAACATCGGGTACTTACCCGAAGAGAGAGGCCTTTACAGGAAGATGAAAGTAAAGGAACTGGTCACTTTCTATGGTGAGTTGAAACATATTCAAAAACCTTCCACTGAAGCTGACTACTGGCTTGAGAGATTTGAACTTTCAAAGTGGAGCAATAAAAAGGTTGAAACCCTCAGTAAAGGGATGAGTCAGAAGCTCCAGTTTATTATCACGATTATTAACAGACCTGAAATAATAATTCTCGATGAACCATTCAGCGGACTCGATCCGGTTAATACAGAAATCATCCGGGAAGTGGTTCTGGAATTAAAAAATGATGATGCAACAGTACTTTTCAGTACACACGACATGGCTGTTGCTGAAAAGATGTGTGATTTTATTTTCATGATATATAAAGGGCAAAAAGTTCTCGACGGTACTCTTGAAAATATACAGAAGAAATATGGGCAGGACACCATTCGTATTCAGACAGAAGCTGGTGTACATGCCATGGAGAAAGTCCCCGGTATTGAAAAAATAAATGATTTTGGACAGACACAGGAAGTAAGGATTGCCCCGGGTGCTGATCCCCAGCAAATATTATCATATATCATGAATAAGACCAGGGTGACAAAATTTGAAATAGCTTCACCCTCACTTAACGATATTTTTATTCGAATAGCAAGACCCGAAAAAGAAGAAGATCATGAATAAGGCTCTTATAATAGCAAAACGTGAGTACCGGGCCGCAGTAAGAACAAAAGGATTCATTATAGGGATTCTGCTGCTGCCCCTCTTTATGGGAGGTGGTTTCATTGTCTTTTCGCTGACCAAAGACAAAGTTGACACCACTGATAAAAAAATTGCTGTCATCGATTATTCAGGAGAGTTCAGGGAAAATCTTATAACAAGTGCAGAAACCTGGAATAATACAGCGACTTTGAATGATAAAAGACAGAAAATCCTCCCTTCATATTTCGTTGAATTTGTTACTCCTGATAATAATGATCCTGACCGTCAGAAACTTGAACTTAGTAACAGGGTGAGGAGCAAGGAGCTGTATGCTTTTACCCAGATAGGCAGAAATGTTATTCATCCTCAGCCGGATGATTACCAGTCAAGAATTATTTATTATGCAGAAAGCTCTGCTATAGATAATGTGAGAAACTGGTTCAGTAATGCAGTAAATAACAGGATCCGTGAAATAAGGATACTGGAGCTTGGTATTGACAATGAGAGTGTAAAAGACCTGTTTTACTGGATAAACGCTGAACCAATGGGCCTCCTTAATATTGATACAAAAACAGGGAAGGTCACCGATGCCAGGAAAACAAATGAGCTGCAGACAATTCTGGTACCTTATATTCTGATGTTGTTAATGTTTATGATGCTGATGATGTCAGCAATACCTCTTCTTACTGCAGTTATGGAGGAAAAAACAGAAAGGATCGCTGAAGTTCTCCTGGGTTCAGTAACCCCATGGGAATTTATGACAGGCAAGATCATCGGTAGTCTCGGGGTTTCACTTACAACTTCAGCCATTTATGTGGCCGGGGCGTTGTTTACATTGGGTAAAATGAATCTGTCAGAAGTTATACCTTACGATATAATTCCATGGTTCTTTGTTTATATGGTACTGAATATCATTATGGTAGGGTCTATAATGGCTGCTCTTGGCGCAGTTTGCAACGATTCAAAGGATGCCCAGGCGATGCAATTTCCCGCAATGTTGCCTCTTATTATACCAATGTTTTTAATGATGCCAATCATCTTGAATCCTCTTAGTAATTTGGCTGTCGGGTGCTCACTTTTTCCGCTGTGGACACCAATGCTGATGTTACTCAGGCAATCAACTTCTGTTACAATACCGATATGGCAGCCTGTTGTTGGTTTGATAGGTGTCGGATTGTTCACAGTCCTGTGTGTCTGGGCTGGAGCACGTATTTTCAGATCGGCAATAATCCTGCAGGGTAAAAGACCAAAATTCGGTACCCTGGTAAGATATATTATTAAAGGTTGAAATTAAGAGTCTGTCGCCAGTCATCATTAGTAGATAAAACATTTTGGACTGTTCGTCAAAAAATGCTTGAAGAATAATCTTTTTATTCTACATTTAAGAAAAGATTTTTATAATCTATCCTTAATATATTGATACGAGGATAATTTTAATCCTAATATTATAATACCATTGTACCGTAATACCGTAATACCCTAATATATATGAAAACAAATATCCTCTTCAACTTTTTTAATATGATTTTTTCAGCCAGAGAAAGAAAAACGTTCGGATCGAACGTCTCTACTACGATTATTATATTAATGATTTTCTTTGCCCTGAGCCCTGCGCCCTTTGCCCTGAGCCAAATCCCTCAGGGATTTAATTACCAGGCTCTTGTGCGTGACGGTACAGGGGAGATCCTTGATGACATAACTATCGATGTGCAGATAGATATTGAAACCTCTGCTCACACCTTGATCTGGCGAGAGATGCATAACGATATCCAGACCAGCCAATTTGGATTAATGTCGCTTGTTGTAGGTACAGGCTTGCACACCGGGGGATCAGCACACTATTTCTCAGATATAGACTGGAATGCCGAGTCTATGTACCTTAAAACATGGATTGATATAGGCAAGGGATTGGTAGAGATGGGCACAACACAGATATGGGCAGTGCCATATTCACTTGTGGCAAAAGATGTTGAAGGTCCTATTGAAAGACTGGGCATAGAAGGCACAACAACTAACCTGGAAGAGGCTTTGTTTGAAGTAAAGAACAATACCGGGCAAACAGTTTTTGCTGTTTACAATGAAGGAGTCAGGATCTATGTTGATGATGGAGCAAAGGGAGTAAAAGGAGGATTTGCCATTGGAGGCTTTGGGACCGATAAGGGTACATCCATACCATTATTAGTTGTTGATCCGGACTCAGTAAGGGTTTATATTAATCAGACTGGGAAGACCGTCAAGGGAGGTTTTGCCATAGGAGGATACGGAGTTGATAAGACTGTTCCCCAGAATTTTCTCTTTGTCAGCGACGATAGTGTAAGGGTTTACATAGATAATGCAGATACAGATTTAAAAGGAGTCAAGGGAGGATTTGCCATAGGTGGATATGGGGCAACAAAAGGTAAACCTCAGAAGCTGTTGACTGTAAGTGATGACAGTGTGAGGATTTATATAGATGATGCAGCCAAGAGTGTTAAGGGGGGATTCGCAATAGGAGGATTTGATAACTCGAAGGGAGAAGGGAATAATGTGAATTTCTTTAATGTTTCAACCGATGCCAATGATACAATAAATCCCTCTGAGCCCAGGATATTATGGTATCCGTTGAAGAATGCCTTTCTTACCGGACAGGTACTGATTGAACTTTCCGATAGTGTCGGAACAAATTCAACGGCAACAGGCTTTGAATCAAAAGCAGTTGGTGACTGGTCTCAGGCAATGGGTTATATGGCGATTGCCCGTGGTGATTATTCAACCGCTATAGGTGATAGTGCAATTGCACAGAAAGATAATTCATTTGCTTTAGGTGACAGGGCAAAATCGCTTAGTGCAAACTCATTCTCCTTCGGGAAAGGTGCAACAGCAAAAGGTAGTGGTAGTTATGCATTTGGTTCACAAGGTATAAACGACGAAGCTGAACCTACAAGGTACACTATTGCGAATGGTGTTTCTTCATTTGCTATTGGAATGGGAGCCCAGACAAATGAGCGGTTAGCTATTGCTATCGGAACAGATTGTACTGCTTCAGGAGTAAGATCTATCGCATTAGGTAGCGGATCAGAAGCAACTGGTTTTGGATCTGTTGCTCTTGGAACAGGTGCATATGCTTATGGTAATTATGCAGTGGCAACTAATTTCTATGCTTTTGCACATGCACCTAATTCATTGGCATTGGGTGCATATTCACACTCTTATGGGTATTTTTCTGTTGCTGCAAATTATGGAACAACAGCACAGGCATATAATTCATTCGTAATAGGCAGGTTCAATATAGAAAGTGGTACAACATCTTCATGGGTAAGTACTGATCCTCTTTTTGTTATTGGAAATGGTTCAGGCCCTTCCTCAACCTCCAATGCAGTAACAGTATTAAAAAATGGTAATGTTGCGATTGGACATGATGCACCTACTCAACAACTTGACCTTAGTGGTCAGATTAGAATTCGTGGAGGAGGACCGGCAGCAGGTGAAATACTTACATCGGATGCTAACGGTACAGCTTCATGGGAACCCCTGGCAAGCCATACCCATAGCGCTACAGAAATAACATCAGGTACACTATCAATATCCAGGGGAGGGACGGGCAGAAGTACACTTACAGCTAACAAAGTCCTTGTGGGTAATGGAACCGGTGCAATTCTTTACCCGACAAACCTGCACTGGGATAACACAAATTCATACCTTGGTATTTCAGATGCCACACCTTCATATTCTCTCGATATTAATGGCAGTGCACATACTACTTCCTCAACCTATCTGGCTACTTCATCTGGAGGAGTCGGTATAGGAACCACATCAGTTGGGTTATATAAGATGAGTGTGTTATCATCCGGAAGCGGATCCTCTGCTGCAACTAGCCATTTAGAGAATACAAATGCATCTGGAATAGCATTGATAGCTTCTACTAACTCAACTGATGGCACTGCTTTATTGGTACAGGAAAATACTGGTTATTCATTAAGATGCGACGGCTATGATCCATCCTGGTTTGTGGCATTCATTGTAAAAGGCAGAAATGTTGGTATTAATACTTCATCACCTTCAACTAACCTTGATGTCAATGGAAATGGACGTTTCCGTTCTATTAGTTCAGGTGCTTATCAAGGACCTGTAAACAGGACATCTGATGGAACTCTAACCACTGCCACATCAGACATGAGGCTCAAAGAGAACATTTCTACCATTCATGGAGGATTGAATTCTGTACTTAATTTGCGTGGTGTTACTTTCACCTGGAAGGATGATCCGGGAATGGGAACACGCATAGGCTTAATTGCACAGGAGGTGGAATCTGTGCTTCCTGAACTGGTGTTTACCAATGAAGTTGATGGATATAAAGGTGTTAATTATTCAGAGATGACTGCAGTACTTATCGAAGCCGTAAAAGAACAGCAGTCTCTTATTGAGAACCAGCAGAACCAGATCAACAGACTGGAGAAGATGGTAGAGGAACTGATGGCAGGGAAATAAAGATATGACAGTATCCCACCTTCGTTTTCAGCTATGGCGGCCGAAGCGCTGGAAATGACAAATCATATAAATTTTGACTTGTCTCGATTTTTGTCATATCTTACCTTATAGAAAAATTGTAATTCGCCTATTATTAACCGGTAGTAATGCCTTAATGCCTTAATGCAATTACGACTTAAAGCTTTACCATCATGAAAACAAAATTTTCTCTCAATTTCTTCAATGTGATTTTACCGGCCAGGAACAGAAAAACAATCTGTTCGAACAAAGAGACGTTCGGATCGAACGTCTCTACTACGATTATTATATTAATGATTTTCTTTGCCCTGAGCCCTGAGCCCTGTGCCCTGAGCCAAATCCCGCAGGGATTCAACTACCAGGCCCTGGTACGC
>CAZDOM010000138.1:0-6255 GCA_964507015.1 uncultured Rikenellaceae bacterium
TGGGTCCTGGGTCCTGGGTCCTGGGTCCTGGGTCCTGGGTCCTGGGTCCTGGGTCAAAGAATCCCCTCCAGGGAGGGGAAGGGGTGGGTTATTAATAAATGACCGCCCTATTTCAAATAAACCTCCAACACCGGAATCTCTACAGGCGGCTTTTGAACCGGCAGTGTAAGTATCAGATCGTTACTGGTTTCATTTCTTCCTGTGGTCATGGAAATCTCCGATGCATCATGGAGGAACTGGACATATTTGACCTTATCTGCTATATTATTAATCGTCAGCCTGTTTAGGGGATAAGCCAACAGGTGGACATATAGCCTGTTAGTTACAGGATTAAATGTCAGGAGGCAATTGGGGGGAACCTGGAACTCAGATGGAGCTTCAGTACATCCGTATATTGAACGGCTGTTCACCTTTATCCATTCACCTAATGCTTCAAGTCTTTCCTGTGCACGGTAATCAAATTGTCCTCTGGCTGTTGGTCCGACATTAAGCAGCAGATTACCACCCTTGCTTACTGATTCAATAAGCAGCTCAAGGAGCTGTGCAGTGCTTTTCCATGAGGTCTCATCTCTATAATATCCCCATGAACCTGAGAAGGTCTGGCAGGTCTCCCATGGCACTCTTTTATCATTATACTCCGGCCATTTTTCTACTTTATACTGTTCCGGTGTGGTGAAATCCCATCCTCCCTCAATATCTTTAAGATCAAGCCGGTCATCGACAATGATACCCGGTTGCAGTGAACGGGCAAGCTTTAAGAGATTCTCCGAGTCCCAGTCTTCACGACCTTTGCCATTCTTGCCCGGAAATGAGTAATCGAACCAGATGATGCTTATTTCTCCGTAATTTGTCAGAAGCTCCCGAACCTGGTTCTTCATGTACTCTCTGTACCTGTTCATATCCCTGCCTTTATTGAGCTTCTCATATTCGGCATCAGACTCCTGTCGCTGAGGATGCCTGCTGTCAATAATATAATCGGGATGATGCCAGTCGATCAGAGAATAGTAGAAACCTACTTTCAGCCCTTCTGCCCTGAAAGCATCAACATATTCCCTTATCAGATCCTTGCCGCAGGGAGTATTGGTCGATTTATAATCGGTGTATTTTGAATCAAAAAGGCAGAAACCCTCATGGTGTTTTGCTGTTATAACAACATATTTCATCCCGGCATCTTTTGCCATTTTCGCCCATTCCTTCGGATTATAAAGGTCAGGGTCGAACAATTCGAAATACTTCTGGTATTGTTCATTGGTCATCCTTTCCCTGTTCTTAACCCATTCATGACGGGCTGGTAAAGCATACAGTCCCCAGTGGATAAACATGCCAAAACGTGCTTCTGTCCACCATTTCATTCGCTCCATTTTCTGAGTTTCGGACTCTTTTGGTAACTGGCCGGCTGTGTACTGTGAAATAATTAAAAGCAGTATGGCCGTAAATGCGACAGAAAAAATCTTTGTTTTCATGTGTAAATAATTTTGATTTTAAAGGTCACATGGAACCCACATGTGAGAAATATTTTCATCCTTGTTTAGCTTCGCTGAGCTCGCAAGCTCGGTTGTGTTTGGGAATCATGTGGGTTTCATATTTTGATTATTTAAGATTAAAATTCAATTTGTTATATGGTCAATTAGTTCTTTCATCCTTTCATAATGTGACCCCTCCCAGTATATTCTGTCACAACCTGGACATTTTCTGAAATTCTGAAAATATTTCCTTGTGCCCGGTAAAAGCCTCTCCTGAATATCATCTTTTGACACTTCAATTAGCAATGTATTGCATTCAAGGCATCTAGAAAATGGTGTGACCATATTCTTAAGATCAAATCTTCTGAACACTTCCACTATCTGTTCATTAATATTGACAGATCGGATCCAGTAACCATGAGTAATAAGTCTGTTCTTCAGAAGCTGCTTGTCGCGTGTCAGAATAATACGTTTTTCATTTGCTGACATTCTGACAATTTCATTATCATGGTACCCGGTGCTCAGCAAGGTATCGAAACCACATAATCTCAGGTATTTAGCAAGCTTCCCCAGGTGTTCATCAAGAATGAATTTAATGACCCTGAGCGGTTTTTTACGAAGATGTGTTATACCTGTTATATCGAGGCTTTCAAAAACAGGATATACTGAAATATTATCTTTGTCGGTTACTTTGTGATTAAAGTCTGCTGATTTCCCGTTTATAAGGATCATATCCACTTCTACATGTGGTATACCCAGTGATTCTATAAGATCTTTCACGGATGGATTACCTGAAAAGGTACAGGAAAAGGATGTTTTCTTTTTCTCCTTTGGCAGAAAATCATTCAACTCTTCATAAAACCTGATTTGTGCAATAGACATGTTGCATTTTTAATTTAATATACCCCCTTCCCAGCCCCCGATAAATCGGGACATAGGGATGAATTTATATAAATCTCTCTAAAAGTATCTCCATCAGATCGGAAGTATCAAGCTTAGCCGGGTTATTCTTACATTCTGTGATCTGGCATATTCTTTCCAGGTCACCTTCTTTAATCCCATACCCTTTCAATCCCGGTAATTTCAATTCATCAGTCAAAAGATTCAGGTACTCAAGAAACCCATCAACATAATAATCCTGAGATTTCCCTTTCTCCTCAAGAAACAGTTCGCCAAGGAAGGAGTATTTTTCAAGAGCTTCATGAGAGCCGTAACCCTTTTTTATTTTTTTTATAGTCAACTCATTTGAAGCTGCCATCAAAGTTCCGCAAACAATGCCGTGAGGAATATTATACAAGCCTCCAATAGAGGAAGCAAAACCATGAACAACTCCCAATCCTGCATTTGTCAGGCAGATACCTGAAGTAAGGGCTGCAAATGACATTCCGGTTCTGGCATTTATATCCCTCCCATTGTGGCACACAGTTTTTAAAGATAATTTGACAGCTTTAAGGCCTTCAACAGCAAGGGCATCAGTATATTCATTTGACTTATTGGAAAGAAATGCCTCGACAAGCTGCGTAAAACAATCCATCCCGCTTGCAGCGGTAATATCACGAGGACAGTCTATTGTCAGTTCCGGGTCGACAATTGCAATATCGGGTACAAAGTTATCATGACGCAAAGATTTTTTAAATCCCATTACTCCTGTCCTGGAGATTACAGCATTTTTTGTTGCTTCACTTCCGGTACCAGAGGTTGTTGGTATTGCAACAAATGGGATCTTTGTACCGGGATGTTCCCTGTATCCGACTCCTTCCAGATAATCCAGTACTGAGTCATCTTTGTACATCATGGCCGAAATTGCCTTTCCTGCATCAAGAACACTTCCTCCGCCGATTCCTATCACTGCATCAATATGCTTCTTCCCCATATTTATTACACTTTGATCAATGATCTCCGGAGAAGGCTCTCCTGAAACAATGATATGATGATGGATGATCCCGTTTTTCCTAAAAGAATCCAACAGATTCTGACAATAAACCGAATTCATGAAGGATCTCCGGCCGGTGACAAGAATTACATTACTTCCATACTGCTTAAGAATTACCGGCAGAGATGATAATTTTCCGGGACCGAAATGAATCAGTGGTAACTTTGAAAACTGGAACGAATTTGCCATTTTCTTTTATCATTTGGCTGTAGAATGTTATACTTAACCCCTTTTCTGGGTTCTGCCATCATTTCCTCAACAGTCTCGCGCCATTTCAGATAATGAGGAGTTTTTTTATGTGCAGCAGAAGCCTCTTCCGATTCATAAGCTTCATAGAGCATAAACCGGCAAGGATCATCTGCCTGCTGAATAAAGTCAAATCTCAGATTGCAGGGTTCTTTAACAGCTTCCTGGTGATTCGCGGTTGAAGCTTCTATAAATTCCTGAATTACTTCAGGTTTAACTGTTACATATACACAGGTTACTATCATGAGTAAGTGGATTTGTAGTACATATATGATTCGGTAAAAAGTTACAAATTATTTATCAAAACAAGTTGCTGGGTCCTGGTTGCTGGTTGCTAGTCCCCCCTTGAGGGGGGTTAGGGGGGTGTTGCAGGTTGCAGGTTCTTTGTTTCCATTTTATTCATCATTTCTTCATTTTTAATACCTACTTTTGTTTCAAAATACATTAAATGAAGCATGAACATATTGAAGATGAATTATTTCATATTAAAGGTAAGCAAATATGAGAAAAATTAAAAATATAAAGATCTGGCTCCCCAGAATATTGTTATTTACACTGTTTTTAGCATTCACCAACATGATCTGTTTTTCTCAGGTGGCTTCTGTCCAGACTGATACTACAAAGGTAAGTCAAAACCAGACAGAATCTGATAATGCAAATCAGGATCAGATAAAGGAACAGGAACAGAACCAGTTGAAAAATCAGAATCAGGTTAATGATCAGAAAGCTTCAAACACCAAAGCTGTCAAGCAGGTTAGAAGTGCAAGACCGGATATGAGTAAAGCCAGGGGGGCACGGCCCAATATTGTTAGGCCCTCGGGATCGAATGTACCTAAAGGTGTCGGAAAACCCGGAGGGATGAAAAGAATTGGCGGCAGGTAGATATTCTGAACAGTAAGGAAAAATGAGGTCGGAAAAAATCATATCCATTATATTATGTATTAATCTTTTAGCTGGTATTTCGTTCGATGCCAGTTCCCAGGCTGATACCGCAAGTGCCGCAACAGCTACTGAAGCAAGTGCAGTCAAAAGCTCACCACATTCATTCTATACAGCTTCTGGTTATGGAAGTAATATGATCTACCTTGGATCGACCCTTTCCCAAAACCAGTCGTATGGATATGGCTCTCTGATATATGGTTTCAGGGATGCTGTTTTTGCATCTGTATCAGCTGTCGCCCTCCCCGGACAGAATGAATTTCCCGCATTTTATATTGGCTCACTGAGCTACAGCCACACATTCAATTCCTGGTTTGATATCTCTGCAGGCCTATATCGCTACCAGTTCTCAAAGTCGATGTTGGACTCTCTCTTTGACAACTTTTTCTACGGCGATATAACTCTTGGCTTCGACTGGAAACTACTTTATTCAAAAATCTCCGTTGGCAGTCTATTTTCATATGGGAACCAGGGCTATGTACAGGTAAGGAATTCAAGATATTTTCAAACGCCGGCATTCTCAAGAAAAAAAGTCTATTTTTCGTTCGATCCTTATGTAAATCTTTTATTTGGTTCACTTACGCGGATTGAGACATCCACTGATACAATTATAACAATCTCCTACCCTTTCCTTAAGAATATTTCAGGATCAGGAGGCGGAATGACAAATGGTAATGGGGCCGGAGGTGGTATGGGCTCAGGTACAGGATCGGGATCGGGATCCGGTTCAGGATCAGGTACAACTACCACAAATCCGGCAACCTCACAAGCAGCAACAACCAACTATGAGTATTTGTCCTCTTTCGGTTTCCTGGAAATTGATTTCGGGTTACCAATATCATTTAATACCAACCGTCTGACTATTGAAGCTGAACCGGGATATGTCCTTCCGATATATAACGACCCGGTTTACCAGGGAATTAAAGGCTTTAATTTCATGGTGAGCATCTATATTAAAATTTTTTAGTTTCGCGTCTATGAATGTTCTGATCGTTGAAGATGAAAAAAGCCTTGCTGAAGAGATTGCAGAATTCCTTAAGTCTGAAAATTTCCTGTGCGACCTGGCCTGTACAGGTATGGAGGCTTCAGAAAAGATTGCAGTCAATCTGTATGATTTTGTGCTTCTCGATCTTGGTTTACCAGACTATGAAGGTCTTGACCTTATAGGTGAGGCCCGGGAGATAAACAGCGAAGCCTCCTTTATCATTATAACTGCCCGTGGTGCTGTTGAAGATAAAATAAAAGGACTTGACCTGGGGGCTGATGATTACCTGGCAAAACCATTCGCACTTCCCGAACTTCTTTCAAGGATAAATGCTGTCGCCAGAAGAAAATTCAAGATTAACGATCCTGACATTACCCTGGGTGAATTTATAATCAATGCGCAGGCAAGAAGGGTAATATGCAAAGGGAATGATGTAGAAATTACCAAAAAAGAATATGACCTGCTTCAGTATCTTGTTCTCAATCATAACAGGGTACTGACAAGACAACAGCTCTATGAACATATCTGGGGTAATATACTAGACGATCAGTATGATAGTAATTTTATTGATGTCCATATCAAGAACCTGAGAAAAAAGTTAAATAATCACGCTCCCACTCCATGGTTGGAAACCGTCAGGGGAGTAGGTTACAGAGTCAGTACTGAAGAACAATAATACCGGGCCGGCT
>CAZDOM010000139.1:0-6117 GCA_964507015.1 uncultured Rikenellaceae bacterium
CAGTAACACCTGATCCGCTGCTTTCGAGTATATTTTCATAATGATGGTCTCCGAAGGTATATTTAAAATCTATTCCGGCACGTTTTGTAACATCTTTAAATGATACCACCGAATCCTGAGCATTGAGATGAAAAACGCATATAAATAAAACCAGGGATATAAACACTTTTAACCGCAGAGAGCGCAATCCCCGGCAGCCTTTGCGGTTAATTATTTTCATACTCTTTCAATGCATTAATAAACTTCTCGGTGGTAACCACCCTGGTATTATATTTCCGGTTATATTCTTTTAGATCAGGGTCGTCCGGGTAATTGTCCGTTGCAGAAGGGGGATAGCTAAGCATACCATGAAAAGGAAGTGGTGTAACACGATTTCCAAAGGCAGTATTCATATCCCCGTCTTTAACCCAGCCCACACTATGGATAAGGAAATCCCTGGTCCATCCATCTTTAAGTTCAGGGAGTTCCTTAGCATTGAATTTAACGGTTGTCTCGTCACCGGCATTTGTAATGATATATTTATTATCAGAAGCTTCGATAAGGGTCAATACATCACCAAAGCGGGTGTAGTTACCTTTAAGATCCCTGAACTCTTGAGCTTTACTTACACTTGAATAATCGAACCAGTGTGGTCCGTAGCGCCCTCCTTTCCTGTAAGTCCTGGAAAATCCCCTGTAATGCAGATCAGCAGCAACAGGCTGCAAAGTGTTTATCACAGCAGGAGCATCAGGATCACATTTTGAAAAGAAAATATGGTCCCAATAGATCTCCATATTTGTTCTGATCCTTACACGATGGTCGGATGAAATAAATTTACCTGTAAGGTCAACAACAACTGTTTTATCCTTCCCCATCGGGAAGCCAATATTATCTGCAACTGTCACCCAGTTGCCATTTTTATCAGCAACCTGAAGATATGGAGAGACAACCTTTAAAGTCTGGGATTGTGACAGGGCGAAGTTAATACTGGCATCAGTAGGGAATATCCATCCCTCGAGGAACAAATATAAATTTCCGGTCTCATCAAAATCACCAAGATCCAGGATAAGATCCTGCATTTCTGTTATACCCTGGTATTTCCCGGGCAGGAATCCTGAAATATAAATATCATCTTTTGCTGATATTACAGGAAGGAGATTATTTCCCAGGGAGTCGGTAGCCGATACAGGAAGATGCTCTTCTACTGTTTTATAGATTTCCTTTCCGGGGAATGGTGGTGGCGAGAATTTTTCATCCATGTATATTCCTATGGAGTCGGGATGATCCACGACTACCAGTTCAAGTTCATCAATATAGATTGTTTCCCACAATTCTCCTGTTACCTGCATTTTAAATGTGCCCTTCTCCGGTTTTAGGAATTTACCGGGTATTTTAATATAATCGTCGGAAGCATCGGCAAAAGCATAGGTTGTTGTACCTCCCATTATTCCCATGGGCATTCCGAGTGCACTTCTCCACAGGATATCTTTTACGAAAATATATTCATTGCCGTTCCATGTATACAGGAACGGGCATGATCCTTTAAGTATCTGTGCTTCAACAAGGTCCTGGTCGGACTCCGGGAAAAACATGTTTTGTGGTATCCCGTTGGTCCATGTTATCCGGATAACATCGGCTCTTGTCCTGTTCCCAATCCCAAAATGAATTTCCGGATCGGTTACAATTTTTGTCTGGTACAAATCACCTGACCGCAGTTCAACTTTAGCGCCAATTCCGAAATAGTTATTCTTTGCACTTCCAGCCCGCAGACCGACAAGTTTCATTTTTATGAAATGGCCTATATTGCCGCCATTATTTCTCAGCAATGAAACACCTCCGTTTAAACCTGCCACCAGTATATCGATGTCGCCGTCATCGTTATAATCAAATATTTCTATCTGGCTTGCCGTTCTAATTTCTTCCGCGAACAGATTTGAGACATCACGAAAAACAGCATTACCATCATTATGGAAAAGAAGCAAGCCCCTTCCTTTTCTATCATTTTTTTCCCCTGCAATACACAGGTCAAGATAGCCATCATTATCGAAATCCATAAAAACGACATCATAAATTAATAAATTTTGAAGTTTACTGTAAAGAGAATCGTTTTTTTCATTTTTTTCAAAGGTGCCGTCTCGCATATTGTCATATAATGTATTATTTCTCCCATCTGCTGATGCGATAAAAAGATCGAGATAGCCATCATTATTAAAATCGCCTGTGGCAACTGCTGAAGAACCTTTTTCATCGGTGAGATTTGCTTCGGCCGATGCTTCTTTGAAGATTCCCTCGCGCTGGTTTGAATAGAGGCTGTTTCCTTTTTCATCATTAATAACCAGGAGGTCAATATCTCCATCTTCGTCAAAATCTCCGAAAACAGCTTTACGACTGTTAACATCATTACCTGACAAGCCCATTTTGGCTGTCATGTCATCAAAAGTACCATCGGAATTATTCCTGTAAACTTTGTTAAAGCCTTTTTTTGCCAGAAACAGATCAAGATCTCCATCGTGATCAAGATCGACAAACAAAGCCATGTTTCCATTTCCTGAGTCTTCCGTTCCTGATATTTCAGTAACATCAGTAAAAGAACCCGCACCATTATTATGGTATAATATATTTCCTCCCTCTTTAACAATATAGAGATCCAGGAAACCGTCATTATCATAATCGGCAAAGGATGCATCAGAATCTTTCCCTGAATGGTTCAAACCTGCTTCTTTTGATACATCCCTGAACCTGCCCATTTCATTATTGAAAAGGAAGTGTTTTCCATCTGATGTCTGATGGTTCCAAGTACTTAAGTAAATGTCAATATCATCATCACCATCATAATCAGCAGTTTCAATAACTACTGTTTGATCTGCCGGATTATTTCCGGCTATATCGAGTCCTGCTGAAGCTGTAACATCAGTAAAATTAATTGCATCAAGGAATGATTTGTATTCTGTTTCCTTTCTGAAAGTCTGTTGTTTAAAAGTTATTAAAGGAAACCCTATGAGAGCTCCTCCGGGTCCCTTGAGGTCCACCATTCCGGCCTGGTAAGGGGTTGTAACCTTAAGGAAATTATGCATGATAATAAATGTATTTAAAGCCTGAGACCTTTCAGGTCCCTGAAGAATTGTAATTGTTTTTTTATAGTATTCATCAGCATCTTTTTGAAATTCAGGGAACTGTTTATGAATTATCTCCATCTGTTCCACAGCTTTATCATATTTCTTCTCGCGGATATAAATATCGATAAGGTTTAGGCGTGGCACAATGTTGGCAGGAGCTTTATCCACAAGCTGCTGTAAATATTCTTCCCTTAGTTGTTTTGATTCTTCGTCTGAACGTGTCGCATAAACCTCGGTAAGGTTATAAAGCGTTTTAATATGTTCCGGAGAATATTTGAGGGATTCCTTTAGCTGAGAAATTGCTTTATCCGGTTCATCATTCATTTCGTATACAGTAGCAAGTATCAACCTTATATCGGGATCTTCAGGATCTATTTCTATTGCTTTGAAAAGCTGCTTTTCCGCTTTTTCATACTCAGCCATCCGTAAATAGGTCAGGCCCAGGTTTGCATACCCCAGTTTTTCTTCCGGAGCCAGTTTTATCAGTTTCAGGAATTCCTTTTCTGCCTCTTCAAGTTTGAATTCTTCAAGATAGGCTAGTCCAAGAGTCCTTGCTGTTACGATTTCGGTCTGTTTTTGTTCTTTTCTTTCAGCACTGTTTTTACAGCCTGGCAGGTAAAGTGAACAAAAGAGTACAAACAAAATTATGCTTACCTTCTTCATGACTTCAAAATTATGAATTAAACAGGTTCATCAGTAATGTTTCTCCGGATATATCATTGATCTGACAAAACAGGAATACCATTTAATAGTGTCACAGTAATAAAAGGTCCAAGACGGTTACCTTTATCATCAAACCGGATTGTCCCGGTGATCCCTTCATAAGTTATTCCGGACAAAGCTTTTTGTATTTTTTCACGTTCCCGGCTGCCTGCTATTCTGATTGCCTCAATCAGGACATTCATACCATCGAAGGCGTATGCGGCTATCATACCCGGTCTTTTACCAAACATCTCCTTATATCCCTTTATGAAGACAAGGCTTTTTAAGTGGTTCCATGCTGGTGATGGAATTAACAGAACATCTTGGTATTCCTGTAACTCTTGTTCTGTTAGCTCATTATCATTTAAAAGATTCAAAGACCCGAAAATAGGCATTCTCATGCCTCTCATCCGGATTGCCCTGAATATTTTATATGAGGCTGATGGCTTACAGAACAGGACTATACAGTCAGCATCCTGTTTATTAATTTCATCAAGTAATCCGGTCAGATTCTGCAAGTAATTCTCATAATTAAACTTCAGAGGTTCAATTTTTCCGTCAAGGTCAATTTTTCTCATAAAGTTCTTAAAGGCCAGGTCTGAGTCATACTCATCATCAATAATAGTTACGACCCTGTTTAATTTTCTCCTGTCATAAATCTCTTCAACCAGTGTTTCAGCCTGTTGAAAATCAGTAGGTACGCAATTATAGAACCATGGTACGAAAGCCTGTGAGAGTGTGGGATCTCCTGACCATGCGGATACAAATACGACAGTTGCTTTTGTTGCAGCCTGTTCCACCAGATGGGCATTACGTCCATCGTGGGATCCGAAGAGCGCCCAGACTTTTTCTTCGAAGATAAGGTTAATGGCTTGTTTTGATCCTGTACCCCAGGGACCCTCCATTGATCTGGTTACCAGTTTTACGGGAAATCCGTTTATCCCACCATGCCTGTTAACCTCACTAATTGCAAGTTCTGCACCCTGAATTGCTGCTAAAGAGTTTTTATCAGGTACTAATATACCTATTTTAATAACCTCTTCCGGTTGTTGTAATGGAGTTAAAGCCAGGGTGTTGTTAGTGATGACAGACTGCAACAGAAGTACAGAACAAATCAATAATGATTGCTTAATGTGTTTTATTAAGTAATTATGTAAAACCTTCATTTAATTGAAGGTTAAGGCAATGACAACTCTCTTCCGACGGCAACAGCTATCTTTTTAAGATCTGACATCAGCTGTTGAAATTCATCAGGGTAAAGTGATTGAGCCCCGTCGCATAATGCCGACTCTGGTTTGTAGTGTACTTCCATAATAAGTCCGTCGGCTCCGCAAGCTATTGCTGCTTTTGCCATTGATGGTACCAACCAGCTGATTCCTGTCCCATGGCTTGGATCAACAATAACCGGAAGATGGGTAAGTTTTTTTAGGATTGGAACAGCGCTCAGATCGAGAGTATTCCTCGTTGATGTTTCGAAGGTGCGAATACCTCTTTCACACAGTACCACCTGTGTATTCCCCTGGATAAGTATATATTCCGCAGCCAGCAGGAACTCTTCTATTGTTGCCATCATTCCACGTTTAAGCAGTACCGGTTTATTGGCAAGACCAGCTTCTTTCAACAGCGGATAATTATGCATATTCCGTGAGCCTATCTGGAGCATGTCGGCATAATCTGCAACCAGCTCAATCTGGCGTGTATCCATAACTTCCGTCACTATCGGCAATCCTGTCAGGTTGCTTATCTGGCGCATTATTTTCAATCCCTCTTCTCCGAGACCCTGGAAACTATAAGGTGAGGAACGTGGTTTAAAAGCACCACCTCTCATAATCCTTGCACCTCCGTTCTTAGCTGCCTTTGCAGTCTCATGTAACTGTTCGCTGCTCTCAATGGCACAGGGCCCTGCAATAATAACTACCTCAGGACCTCCTATCTTTACTCCATTAACATTGACTATAGTACCTTCCGGGTTTGAGTCACGGTTTGCTCTAACCGGAACAGAATAAACAATATTTACCGGAATATTACATGTATCTGTTTCCATCGTGTAATCACTTAACGATTAATTATAATCCATTTTAACTTTCTTATATATCACATCGCTCTTTTCAAAAACAGGAGCAGGAGAAAATTCAAACTTGCCATTTTTGACTTTAGCCATAAAAATGGGTCTTAAGTTATTGAAGGCCCCGTCCCAGATAACCGTACCGGTAGCACCCTTCCAACCCTGAAAAGCTACAAGGTCGGTAAGCACATCACGGATATAAACCCGGTTTAATCCAACCTTATGAATAGCATCAATTATCATATTGATAGCATC
>CAZDOM010000140.1:0-6005 GCA_964507015.1 uncultured Rikenellaceae bacterium
TCTGTAATTATATCGGCAGGAGCAGGTTTGAACTGGGATAAATTTGTAGAATGGTGTGTTAATGAGGGATACGGTGGCATTGAGAATCTGTCTCTCATCCCTGGAACTGTTGGGGCCACGCCGGTTCAGAATATCGGGGCTTATGGTGTTGAAGTCAGAGATACAATTTATAAGGTACAGGGAATCTCCCTGGCTGACGGTAAACAACATGAATTCACTAATAAAGAGTGCCGCTTCGGATACCGTGATAGTATTTTCAAAAATGATCTTAAGGGCAAATACCTTATTACAAGGGTTTTTTACAAACTGCTCCTCAATCCTCAATTTAAAACCGGTTATGGTAATATTAAAGATGAAATTGATAAAATCGGCCCTGTCTCTTTGTCAAATATCAGACAGGCGGTTATAAATATAAGAAGACAAAAGCTTCCTGATCCTGCCGAGATTGGAAATGCTGGAAGCTTTTTCAAAAACCCGGTAACCGATACGGAGATTGCCAATAAATTAAGAAAGGACCATGCAGGTATTCCAACCTATCAGGATCCATCAGGGGTAATTAAGCTATCTGCCGCCTGGTTAATTGAACAGTGCGGATGGAAAGGCAAAAAGATCGGTGATGCAGGAGTTTATGAGAAACAGGCACTTATCCTTGTAAACCATGGGATTGCAACGGGAAAGGAAATCTTTGATCTGTCAGAAAAGATCAGGGAATCTGTATATAAAATATTCGGAATTTCACTGGAAAGAGAAGTCGAAGTCATTGGTACCTTTTAAGTTTATTGAATTATTAATTAACCACGGAGAACACAGATTAACACGGATTTTTACTCTGTGATCTTTCCGTGACGCTCCGTGATCCCGATAATTATCGGGACCGTGGTTAATATTCCTTATTCTTCTATCTGTAAATCTTTCTTTTATTCAGTTCCCGCTGGTACTCGGCAGCATATCTGTTATGTTCGGCCAGTGTCCTGGAAAAGTTATGATATCCTGTAAAGTCAGCTTTTGCTGCAAAATAGAGGTAATCATGCTTTTCTGCATTAAGAACAGCATCAATGCCCTCTATAGTGGGGCAACCGATCGGCCCCGGAGGAAATCCCCTGTACTTATAAGTATTATACGGAGAGTTTATAGTAAGATGCTGTTTCAATACCCTGGTTATTGTAAAGTCATTCAGGGCAAATTTGATTGTTGGACAAGCCTGCAGGCGTATTCCTCTTTTAATTCTGTTAAGATAAACACCTGCTATTCTTGGTTTCTCATCTGCCTTGGCCACCTCATCATCAATTATCGATGCAAGAATAGAAACCTGTATTTGTGACAAATTAATAGTTGCAGCTTTTTTTTGACGCTCCTCATTCCAAAACCTTTTATATTCTTTAAGCATCCTGTTATATAGTCCCTTAGCATCAGTATCCCAGAAAAATTCGTATGTATTTGGAATAAAAACAGAAATAACATTTTCCCTTGTAAAACCGTCACTGCTGTAGTTATCAGGATTATTCAGGAAATCCATTATCCGGGCAGAATCAGCTTCGATCTGACCACCTATTTTTCGTGCCAGGCCAGTTAGATATCTGATGTTATTAAATGTAACCATTACCGGTGCCTGTTTCCCTGAACGCAACAGGTTGATCAATCCGTTATAGGACAAATCCCTGTCAATTACATAACGTCCGGGTTTAACCAGAACCGGATATTTCTTTTTTCCGGCAATCCACTGGAAGATTTTTTTATTCCTGATACTGAGGTTGGCAGTTAATGTATCCAAAGCCTGGCTATAGGTTGAACCGGAAGGAATATACAGGATTGTTTTCTCGTTAACCGGTTTTATGTTCAATCCAAATAGAGTATTGTAAATCAATAATATGCAATATACAAAGACTAACCCTGCTATTGAGAATATTAATATATGTTTTTTTCTTATCATCTTCATTAAAGGAGTGTCAAATTTATTGATTTGACTTCAAAAACAAAATATACTTATACAGTTAACAAATTTATTCCTTTATTCTAAAGACCTATCCCCCTCCTCAATTATCAATTATCAATTATCAATTATCAATTATCAATTATCAATTATCAATCAGTAATCAGTAATCAGCAATCGTCTATCAGCAATCGTCTATTATAAATAATTCCTATTTTTACATTGTTCAAGAAATTAATCATTTAAAATGAAAAGAGATATGTCTGTATCAATGTTAGTAATTATCCTGGCAATAGGAATAATAACAGGTATAGTGGCGGGAATGTTTGGCATAGGGGGGGCAATAATCATGGTTCCGGCACTTATATTCATAATGGGTTTCAGTCAGCATATGGCTCAGGGAACAAGTCTTGCAGTAATGCTACCACCTATAGGTATAATAGCTGCTATAAATTACTGGAAAGTGGGCCAGGTAAATATCAAGGTTGCCCTGATCCTGGCGGCAGCTTTTATGGTTGGTTCTTACTTCGGATCTAAATTTGCATTGAATATCCCGCAAAACGTTCTGAAGAAGCTATTTGGAGTACTTCTGTTACTGGTTGCCTTAAAAATGTTCTTTTCGAAGTAAATCAAAACATTAAACCAAGACTTAACAGAATAGCATTTGGTCTGTCATCAAGGTTGACTGATGTACCAGCAACGTTTTCAATCTTAGTCTGATACTTTTTAAGGCTTCCCTCATATCTCAGATCAACAGTCAGCTTATTGAGAATGTCAACTCCCACTCCTGCCTGGTATCCGAATGTCATCTTCCCATAAATAGCTTCAAGATCAGGGTCATCGACGAGTTGGTCAGGAGTATTTATTAGAAATGACCCAACGGGACCTGCGTTAATACGTGCAGGACCAAGTTTAATCCCAACCATCACCGGTACATCTATTTTACTGAATTTCTGTTTTACTTCATCAACCTCAGAAGAGAGTACATTTGTAACTTTATATTCATTTGTCCTTGTAGAAAAAAGCAGTTCAGGCTGAACAAACAGCATTAAGACCTTAAGCCGTACAAACAAACCTGCATGGAAACCATAATTCATTCCCTCAAGCTTCTCTATTGTATATTGCTGGGCCCCGGATGATACAGTTTTTATTTCATCCATCGTTATAGAGGTACTGCTTACCCCTGCTTTTAATCCAAAATCCAATTGAGCCATAGCTGGTAAAGCAATAAAGGCTGCAATTGCTAAAACAAGTAATTTTTTCATAGTCTGAGTTTTAAGTTCCAAATAGTCTGATAAATTCAATTTTAAGTAATTCTCCTGCATCTCCTATAACGCTTAAAATCCCCGAAAGGTTGCAGTTTATGCGGGTTATTTCTCTCCGGGTAACTATATAACGGAAATAAGATAAGAATTATTTTAAGTTCAGATGTGTAAAATTTTTATTGAAATATTATCCTCTCAAGAGTATAATGACTATTTTAGGCATATCATATTCTGAATAAAATCTAAAAATAAAATGAAGAAATTACTGATTTTATTGTTTCTATCATCCTTCCTGTTACTGGATCCCTGTAAAGGACAGGAGGATCCCATCGAAAAAGGGATGAATGTAATCAATCAGGATATACTCAAGGCACAGTTGGGTTTCCTTGCATCCGACTGGATGGAAGGGAGAGAGGCAGGTTCAAGGGGCGAATACATGGCAGGTGATTATATAGCCAGCATGCTGCAATTATATGGTGTTGAACCTGGAGGCAATTATATAAGAAGGAGAGGATATTTTTCTTCTCCTGAAAGAACATACTTCCAGAACTTTATTCTATTAAAGACTGTTCAGGGAACCGGCCATGAGTTAAAGATTAAATCAGTTGACGGACCTTCCGTCAAAACAGTAAACATGACATATAATACCGACTTCACTTTCAGGTCATATAACAGGCAGACAGAAATTGAAGCACCTGTGGTTTTTGTCGGATACGGTTTCAGGAATGAGAAACTTAAATATAACGATTTCAACAATCTTAATTTAAAAGGCAGGTTTGTTCTGAAAATTTCAGGTTTGCCTGATTTTGCCAGGGAAAAACTAACATCTGCCGAAGTATCTGCATCTGCAAGAGATGCGGAAACCATATTAAGAAACATGGGGGCAGCAGGAATTATTGAATTCACTCCTGAAGTGGCTACATTAGGTATTACTCAGGAAGCTGATTTTCTGGACATGTCCCCCGCTGAAGAGACTCCCCGTTCCTGGAAACCCAATATAAGATATACTTTGCCGGAAAAAACTGGCTTCGGCAGTTTTATCAGAATAACTGTTTCATCAAAGGTTGCTGATGAAATACTGGATGGAACAGGAATCGACATTAAAGAATATATGAAAGAGGCTGATTCAGGGAAACAATCAAAAACGCCACCATTAATCTCCAAAACAATATATTTAAAAACGGATGTAAGTTGTACACCTGTCCAGGTACGGAATATCATAGGCCTAATTGAAGGCAATGATCCAGATCAGATAATGGTGCTCGGTGCCCACTACGACCATGAAGGGATCTCAAATGGTTATATCTGGAATGGTGCTGATGATAACGGATCAGGTACTGTAGGCATACTTACCCTTGCAAAGGCAATCAAGGAAACTGGCATTAAACCTGAAAAGACCATAATAATTGCTTTGTGGACTTCCGAAGAGAAAGGTTTACTTGGATCACGTTACTACGTTAATAATCTGACATATCCAAAAGACAACCTTCGCCTTAATCTTAACTTCGATATGATCTCCAGGTATGTTTCAGACGATGAACCTAACAAGGTAACGATGACATATTCAGACTGCTATCCCGGGTTTAAGGAACTTACGGAAGACAACCTGAAAAAATATGGTATTAAACTGGATGTTTCATACGAACCATCTGATGATCCCCCTGGAGGAAGTGATCACAGATCATTTGTGGAAGCCGGGATTTCCGTTATGAGGTTTAAGCCCGGTCACAGGGAAGAATACCATACTCCCTATGATGAGATTGAGACAGTTGACTGGGATATCATGGAAAAAATTGTCAGGATCGCCTTTGCAAATATCTGGGATCTGGCAAACAGCTCCTGGTAGTTTCTTAAGATACTTTCGAACAATAAACATCTTTTAATTGATCACTTTTTTTAATATATTGTGCAACTTAAAATATAAAGATCATGAGACTATTTATTACGATTTTACAGGTTTTTGTTTTTACAGGCCTTTTCCAGTTACTTCCCGCACAGGAAAACGGAAAGCTACATATTATTATAATAGGTGCCCATCCCGATGACCCTGATAAAGTTGGAGGAACAGCTTACAAATGGGCTCAGCTTGGTCACGATGTACTTATGGTTTCTCTCACTAATGGTGATGCCGGACACCAGTCTCTTCCTCCGGAAGAGCTGGCAAAAGTTAGACGTGAAGAAGCCAGAAGAGCCGGTGAAGTAATAGGCGTCCGCTATATTACCCTTGATAACCATGATGGTCAATTAATGCCAACTTATGAAAACAGGTTACAGGTCATCAAGCTGATAAGGGAACAAAAAGCTGATATTGTCATTTTTCCCAGACCTTATGATTACCATCCCGATCACAGGTATACAGGAGTACTCGTACTTGATGCTGCGTATATGGTAACTGTTCCCAAAATACTTCCTGAAGTACCTTTCCTTGAGAAGAATCCTGTATTCCTTTATATGAGTGATGGTTTTACACACCCCGAGCCATTCAAAGCTGATGTAGTTATAGCTGTTGATGATGTGATTGAGAAAAAAATGGATATGTACCATCAGCACACTTCGCAGATGTATGAATGGCTGCCATTTAATCAGGGTATACTAGCCGAGGTTCCTAAAACAGATGCAGAACGAAGAGCATGGCTGGGCAAATCCAGGATGGCAAGATCAGATGCCGGACCTTTCAGGGATAAACTTATTGAAGAATATGGAGAGGAAATAGGAAGCAAGGTCAAATACTGTGAGGCTTTCCAGGATTCAGAGTATGGAACTCGTCTGACAAAGCAGAATATATACTACTACTTCCCATTCCTTAAGAA
>CAZDOM010000141.1:0-5932 GCA_964507015.1 uncultured Rikenellaceae bacterium
AAATGGATTCTGTTTATGCTTGACGCCGTTGAAAATACATCTGCTCTCACCAACAATCTGATTAATGACATAATTGGACAGATGGATTCAACATTGAATTATGGAAAGTCAAAAATAAAATGGTATACAAAGGAGGTGAATGAAGCCATCTTCAGCCAACCATACATCAAACCTAAGATTATTGGAAAAGTATTAGGCAGATCCTCACGGACAACTCTTTCAAAACTTATGGAAGAACTGGTTACGGCAAAGATATTAACTCCAAAAAAGGATGGATCTGAAGTATACTACCTGAATGATGACCTGATAAGAATCTTAGCAGGTTAAATCACTGGTATATGGAATATCATTTTAAGAAGAAAGACAAGGGCAGCATTTTCCATCTTGAGGTCAAACAACCCTGCTGCCTCTGCCCCGGCCACTTTTACATTCAGTTGTGCGGCATCACTTAACATACAGGCTTTAACATCCTCAAGGTATTCATCATTCTCAGGGATAAGAGCTGCAATTTTATTTACCATATCAAGGATCTCTTTCCCTTTCTGGTAAATAGGAAGGCTTTCCGGCCTTACAATATCATCCTCTTCATCTGAATTCATTGTTTATTATTTTATTTGATAATACTCTATAGTACAATAATATATGATAAGGATTTTCAGGTTCATGTTAATAGATGACTTTCAGTTACCAGACGCAACTACAACGTTAAGACTAATTTAATAAAAAGATTTACATTCTATCTGGCTTATCTAATAATAATCATAATATCCCTTACCGGAAAGTCGGAGAGAAATCAATATTTAAATAGGATCCTGTTAAACCGGTACTCGACATATACAGAATGATCTTAAATACCGTTGAAAATCCTAGTAATACCATTACTTAATTAATTATAACATATACGTACAGGTTCATTTAATAATACATCTGTTAATCAATTATATAAGATATTTTTCTATTTAATACTTGTACGTATAAGCAGATTTTCATAATTTCGCGTTACAATCAACATTGAAATGGAAATTCTGTACCGGAAGCTTTATCAGGACATTAAAACCCAGATTAATGCGGGTGTTTATCATGAGGGTGATCTGTTGCCTTCGGAGAGTGAACTTCAGCAGGTATATTCGGTCACCCGTAGTACCGTGAGACAAGCGCTTTCCGAACTTGTCAGGGAAGGATACATTCTGAAAAGAAAGGGTAAAGGAAGTATAGTAATAAAACGAAAAAACCACACTCTCGGAGTACTTTCCGTTAAAGGTTTCTCAGAAATAGTAACTGAAAAAAAACTTGGTGTGAATACGGTTATGATCAGGAAACCTTTTATAACCCGTTGGGAAGACCCTTTTTTTTACCAGTTGGATGAAATAGAACGAAGTGCAGGGTGCATTTACCTTAAGCGTATCAGACTTGTTGATGATGAGCCTGTAATGCTCGAGACTACTTATATTCCGAACCTGAATCTGCCTCGGTTCTGTAAAAAATCTTTTGTCAGAGGTTCCCTGTTCGAGACATTGAACGTTAATTACCAGATTGATATTAACAAGGTTGAACAGGATCTTCGGGCAGTTACCGCTGATAACGAATCGGCCCGCTGGCTCAGAATTACTCTCGGCAGTCCCCTCCTTCATATCTATCTGAAGTTTTATACCAACAGGAATCATATGAATATTTACAGTTCCCTGCTATGTAATACCAATAATTATTCTATAGGAAACCAGCTTTGATATAATCAATCGTAAATATTAAATCCATGAAAAACAATTACTCAAGACGCGATTTTGTCCGAACTGCTGCTGTCGGTTCTGCGGCTCTTGCAGGAGTCCCGGCATTTTCAGGATGTTCCTCAGACAAAACAGGAAAAAACAAAATTATTGAGAAATTCCCTCTGTTTCATGGCCCGGGATATAGTCCTGCCGACGGTCTGGCCGGATTGCTGTTCTCCATGATCGGATACGAATCCGCTTATCCCTTGCGGATAATTGTCAGGCTGCCGAAAAAAGAACTGCTTTCAGGTTCGGCAGTATGCAGGCTCATCCCTGTCTTTAAAGGTAAACATATAGAATCCGGTTTAAAATACTGGGGTGAAATATGGAAAAGTCACTGGTGGGTGGCTGAATTCCCGGCTGACCAGGAGAAAGGTGAATGGAATGTCGAGTTAATAAATAATAGTAAATGTGTCATGCATGATACCGGACTCAGGATTGATGATGGTATCTTATGGAATGAAACTATCGATCTTGCATCTGCCGATATCCTTGAACGCCGGGTGCATTTCACGAAAGTAGGTGCAGGATGGCAGGATGCAGGTACATTATGGGTTGAAAGCTGTTCACATAGCGTAATGATAAACGCTCTTGTCGAAATGCTGGATCATTCCGGTATCAGGATCGACGATGAATTGAAAAAAAGAATATATAAACAGATCACTGTTGGTTGTGATTACCTGGTGATGTTACAGGAAAAAGCATCCGCGCTGGGTTTTGCCAAAGGCGCCATGTCACATGACCTTCATGGTCATGAAAAAGATATTCTGCCTAATGATGCCATGAAGGCTGTCATTGCTCTTGCCGGAGGAGCCAGGATACTTCCTGACTCATTCAGCGAAAAGAAAAACAGATATCAAAAAACAGCCGAATTAACATACAGGTGGCTACGTAATGTTACAAAACCAATGGGAAATTATGGACTAAGCCTGTTTCAGCGTGGTTTGCCGGAAGGAACAAAGATACCTGACGACGAGTGGCAGACACGGGATCTTGTAACTCTTTGCTGGGCAGCCCTGGAACTTTCAAAACTTGACGTTAAAGGCGTTAAGGAAGATGCAATAGGATATGCAAGACAGATAATGTCGCGACAAATACCGGAAGACAAAAATGAAATCGGCTTCTGGGGACATTTCCGCGAATATGATTCCCTGCCTCATAGTGAAAAAGCCTGGATACATGGTATTGTACACGCACAATTTGGCGCCGATATAGGAGGTGTTTATCCTAATTACCTCATGCCACTTATCAGTATGACAAAAATATGGAGCGATCATGAAGATATGGCCGCATGGAAAGAAACACTCAGAAAATTTGCATACGGTTACCTGATACCTGCATGCCGACAGAATCCTTTCCTGATAATACCACTGGGTATCTTTGATAAGGAAGGGCCAATATGGTTCTGCGGCACATTCCACGGAACAAATACAATATATGGTTTTACTGCAGCACTGGCCATGGAACTTTCTGTCATGTTCAATGAACCTGTGCTGAAAGAGATCGCTTATGCAAACCTCCAATGGCTGGCAGGATTGAATGCAGGTATTACAAAAGAGAATCTCAAAGCGAGTATCGTATTCAGTACTGATGTTCCTGACGGAGTAGCCCTCCCAGCAAGTATGATGTGCCATGTAGGTAAAAGGTGGGCAGGAACATGGTTCCAGACCAGGGGAAGTATTTGTAATGGCTTTTCTACCGGAACACAATTTGTTTATGACACAGCTCCGATAAAGGCGAATGACGGTCCGTTTTCTCTTACTGATGAAGACTGGATCCCGCATAGCGCTGCATGGTTAACAGGATTGGTAAGATTATAAAAAAATCAGAACTAATAATAAAACAATATTAAAATGAATATAACAGAAGAACTGGCAAAAATGATCGATCATTCGATTCTTCATCCGGCATTTACGGATGAAGACCTTAAAAAACATTGTGATACAGCAAAAAAATACAACGTGGCTTCGGTATGTGTAAAGCCTTATGCCGTGAAACAGGCAGTGGAACTCCTCAGGGGATCAGACGTTCTGGTATGCTGTGTTATCGGATTCCCTCATGGTAACAGCTCCATTACCGTGAAAGTATTTGAAGCGCAACAGGCTTGTAATGACGGAGCCGTAGAAGTAGATATGGTGATAAATATCGGCAAAGCGCTGGGCGGTGACTGGAATTATGTGGAACAGGAAATCAAAGCAGTTACAGATACATGCCACAGTAATAATGCTATAATAAAAGTGATCTTTGAAACCGATTATGTGACCCGTGATGAACATAAGATAAAACTGTGTGAGATATGTGCACGGGTCGGAGTCGATTTTGTCAAGACTTCGACAGGATATGGATTTGTAAAACAACCCGACGGTAATTATAATTACACAGGCGCCACAATACACGATATCGAACTTTTCAGAAAACACCTGCCTCCCAGAGTAAAGATAAAATGTGCAGGAGGAGTACGTACTCTCGATGATCTGTTGAAAATGAAAGAAGCAGGAGCCAGCCGCTCCGGTGCGACTGCAACACAGACAATGCTGGAAGATGCTAAGATAAGATTCGGGAAACGATGAATTAACTTAAAAACCACATGATGAAAAATATGGAAACATTTTTTAAAGAGCATAAGTTAAAAGCCTCCGATTTTGATATGGGGAAACTGGTGGAAACTTTTACAGGAGATATGATCAGCGGTCTTGAGGGGAAAAGTGGAGCGCTTCGTATGATACCTACCTATATAGAAGCGGAAAATGATCTTCTTAAAGATGTCCCTGTACTGGCTATCGATGCAGGCGGAACAAATTTCAGAGCAGCACTTGTAAGTATAAACCGGGATGGAAAGATAATGCTGGAAAATATTATAAACGATAAAATGCCTGGTATTGAAGAAGAGATTTCCGAGGATGAATTCTTCAGCACCATTGCCGGCTATATCAAATCCCTGGCTGACAAATCGCACAGAATAGGCTTCTGTTTTTCATACCCGACTGAGATTCTGCCAACCCGTGACGGAAGACTGATCCAGTTTTGTAAGGAAATAAAAGCCCCGGGAGTAGTGGGACAACTGATAGGTACAAACCTCCTTAAAACTCTCGGGACACCCGAAAAGCAAATTGTGATCTTAAACGATACGGTAGCTACTCTTCTTGCAGGAAAATCGGCTTCTGTCAGTAAAACGTATGATACGTTCATCGGATTCATACTCGGCACCGGCACAAATACCTGTTATATAGAGCAAAACCGCAATATATTGAAAAAAAGGGACCTCGACCGGGAGGGAAGTCAGATAATAAATATCGAATCAGGTAATTTCAATAAAGCGCCCCGTACTGATCTCGATCTTGTTTTCGACAGCAAAACAGCCGATCCGGGAAATTATACTTTTGAAAAAATGTTCTCCGGAGGTTATTTCGGAGGTTTATGCTTATCTGTTCTGAAAGCAGCGGCAAAAGAGGAGGTTTTTTCCCCGCAGACAGCCGGGATAATTGACAAAATAACCGACCTGTCATCAAATGAAGCAAATATTTTTATTTGTAAACAGGATTCACCGGAGAATAAGCTTGCCGGGCTCATTACTGATAAAAGTGACAAAGAAAAATCTGTTTTAATTATAAATACTCTTATTGAACGTGCATCGAAACTTGTTGCGGCAAATCTGGCTGCCGTTGTTCTAAAAACAGGTAAAGGTCTGACACCAAATCGGCCGGTTCTGATAACCATTGAAGGAACTGCTTTTTATAACCTGTATAACCTGAAAACCCTGTTTGAACATTATTTCAACGAGTATCTCAGCGGAGACAGAAAAAGATATATGGAATTCACAAAAGTAGATCAATCGAGTCTTGTAGGAGCTGCTCTTGCAGCACTTATTGAATAGCAAGGCTGTGTCCTTGCGGTACAAATACACTTCAATACAGACACTTATACGGATCAGTCTGTTTTGGTTCTCCTCCTTTGCCCGACGAAGCAGGAGGACGAAGTCGGGGTGACTGGACTCGAACCAGCGGCCTCTACGTCCCGAACGTAGCGCGCTACCAACTGCGCCACACCCCGGTGCCTCTTCCATAGCTTAGGCGAAGGCAGATTTTTTAATTGGCCACCAAAATTAATAAATTTTTATGATCTTTACATTTTAACTCCTTCTAATCTATGACCAGCCAGAACAGGGT
>CAZDOM010000142.1:0-5879 GCA_964507015.1 uncultured Rikenellaceae bacterium
TATTACCGGGAATGCTGCCGTGGAAGAACAGTATCATGCCCGCAAGTGTTTCATAATCATCTTCTTCAGGAAGATCAAGTTGATATTTATCATTCAGATAATCAATCTCTAAACGTCCGGAAAAGATATAATCATTATAACTGAGTACCTTTTCGGTTAATTCATTTACATCATGTTCGTCCTCAATATCACCAACAATCTCTTCAAGAACATCTTCTATAGTGACCATTCCTGATGTGCCTCCGAATTCATCCACCACCAATGCCACATTTTTCTTTTCATCAACAAATACTTTAAGAAGTTTGTTTGCTGCCATTGTCTCAGGTACTATTGCAAGCAACCTGATACTTGATTTTATATCCGGAGGATTCCTGAATATGTCTTTTAATTCAAAATAACCAATTATATTATCAATAGAATCCTGGTAAACAAGGATCCTCGAATGTTGTGTCTCAATAAACTTACCTTTCAGATCTTCAACGGAACTTTTACATTCTATAGCTTCTATTTCGGTTCTGGGAACCATACATTCCCTAAGCTTAACATTAGAGAAATCAAGAGCATTCTGGAATATCCTGATATTATGGTGACCAGGTTCTGTCGATTCTTTTCTTTGTTTGCTGAGGCTCACAAAGTGGTCAAGGTCCACCTTACTGAAAACAATATTCTCCTGTGTCTTCTTTACCGGTTTATTTCTGAATACCAGCTTTATAAACAAATTTGATGCAGCAAGAGCGCTTTTGCTGATCGGATAAAATATCCAGAAAAAAATCAGTGTCGGGAAACTTAATGCTTTCAGAAAGAAGTTGGGTGATATAATAAAAAAAGTCTTTGGTAAAAACTCGGCTACAAGCAGAATAATTGCAGTTGAAATAAGAGTGTTAATAAGAAGTACCAGCAGATCAGATCCTAAAAGAGGAGTTAGCAGCGGACTTAACAGTTTCGAAAAAAAGAGACCATATAAAACCAAAGCAATATTATTACCAATAAGCATGGTGGCAATATATTGTCCCGGGTTCTTTGCAAATATTTTAAGTATTCCTGAACTCAATGTCCCCTGTTTAATATCAAGTTCAAGCCTCAGTTTGTTTGAAGAGACAAATGCTATTTCCTGTCCCGAGAAAAAAGCTGAAAAGAGAATTGCCAGGAGTATGATTATGACGGCATCCATACTATAAAATTAATCTTTTTTTCGTTCTCTGTGACGGAGCCAGGCAAAGAGAAATGATACGATTGCCATGATGGGAAATATAAAAGACATTTTACCACCATCATTGATTATATACCTTATACCGACAATAAGACATAAAATTCCGGTCGTAATCCAGATTATTTCCAGTATAAGAAGATATTTTTTACTCATCGTCAAGATATATTGTAGCGGTGACATTCTTTATTCTCCGCTTTGTAAGTTTAGGGTCCGATTCAAAACCTGTACCCATTACAGTCTGATCTTCGTTTGTAATCTTTACAAAACGATCAGTATATATGCGTTCTTTCTCCTGGTCCCAGAATAACTGTTCCGTCTCGAGCTTATCGCCCGACCTGTTCACAACAACTACAGAATCATCAAGCTCCCAGAGTTTTTCATTGTCGACATATTTTGCATATTTTGAAACCACATTTGCAACAGGATCTTTTTGGCCATCGAAGAATTCGATTCTCATCCCTTTTCTGAATTCTGTGTATGGATTACCAAGATTCTCCCATGTCTCCATAACCGGTGCAGACATTATCAGCTGTACCTTACCAGAATCGGTAAATACCGTATTTATATTTTCCCCGGATAAGGAGGGGAGTGTTAATATATCAAAGCTGTCGGTTTTGTCAATCTTAACTTCACATGAACAAAGGAAAAATATTGCAAACAAAAGTGCTGAAACAGATATAGCAGATTTATATAAGATGATGAATTTTTTCAAAGATGATAATGATTTAATATTCAGACAATACTAAGAATAATTAATCATATTTTTGTTTTAAGAACCAGAAATCATACAGATTAAGGCTAATTCCTATTGTATACAGGTTCTCGGTGGGTATTGAAGAGCCATCTGGTCCCTGTCTTCTTGTATAATCAAAGAAAATATTTGTTCTGGACCTGGATCGTCTCATAGGAATTCCAAAACCCATGCTGGCACCAATCTCCTTTATCTGTTCTCCATTAATTTTCAGGTAACTATCCTCAAGATGAGCGCCAATTCGATATTCAATCCTGTTCAGGAAGCCATAGATTGAGTACTTTTCAGGAATATATTCTAAACCAAATTTATATGACTTTGTATCTGCATAATAACTTCCCATACCAGGGATAGTTGATTTTGACCATTTTGTTTCAATAAAGTCAAATCCGGCTGTAATTTTGTTTGTTTTTCCAAAAGAGATGCCTGCACGAAGTGTCCCAGGCAGGAATGCCTTTCCTGCCTCTGATATATATGTCAGGGTATCAAATGACCCGTAAGCTGAGAATAAATAGGCAAGATCCACATAATCTGAATTATATTTTCTTCCAGGTGTAAAAGAGAAACCTGTATTGACAAATAAATCATTTTCTAAAGGCAACATAAACTGGGCACCATATTCAAAATTTATACCTGCCAGATGCAGGTTTTCTGAGGAATTATTATGAAAAACATTATAATAATCGTCAAAGAGGATCTGGTTTGATCGTGAAAGATCTCCAAAAAGAACAATCATGTTTGCCCCGACAGAAAAGTACTTATTGATTCTCAGACCTGCACCAAAGAACAATTTTGAAATTCCACCCGCGCCTTTATGAATCGACACATATTCTCCTGTCTGTTCGTCATACTCCGGATCCTGGGCTGTAACTTGCTCAACAATTTTATAGTACCCGTTGCTAAATGGAATAATTCCTGCACTTACACCAAATCCTTTCGCTATTGGAAATCCAAACATGAGATGATTATAATTCATGTCATCTGAATAATAACTTGACGTACCTTCCGATAGAAAAGCCATCCCGTAATCAAGTCCAAAATCAAAAACAAACGAATTAGTATCAATGCTGCTGTAAGATGCCGGATTAAGATAGTAAATGGAGCTGTTATCCCTCACTGCTGTTCCAATGCCTCCCATGCCTATACTTCTGAATGAACCGGCTGGTTCGAGTAATCCTATATTAAAGCGGGAAAATGGAGAGTTAATTAGCTTTTGGCCGGAAACAGAAAATGAAAGCAGGAATATGAAAAATAAAATTATTGTCGCCCGTAATTTATACATTGTACTCCAAGATGTAATTTAATCCTTCTATCACTAAATCAGGCATATAGAGGGTTTTTGCGATGATTCTGCTGGTTAAAAATTCTGCATCACCACCTGTAATAACCACTTTAATGCCTTTATATTTTTTTACAAACGTGCGAATATACTCATTTATTTCATAAGTAACTCCTGTAATAACTCCGGCCCTCAGAGCTTCGATCGTATTCTTTGCAGGATTAGAATAGTATTGTGATATTGAAACCAGCGGTAGTTTACTGGTAAATTTATGCAATGCTTTAAATCTCATGCTTAATCCCGGAGAAATATTTCCTCCTTTGTAATTATTACCCGACAGGAAATCATACGTAATAGCACTTCCCGCATCAATGATCAGTACTTTCTCTCCCCGGAAATAGAGATAGGCTCCGGCTATAGCTGCTAACCTGTCAGGGCCGAGTGTCCTGGGTGTCTCATACTCATTATTAAAAGGGAGTTTTGATTTATGCGAAAGAATATGGACTTTCGGCATATTAACACATATAAGATCAAAAATATATTCCGGCAAATTTTTTACGGAACAGATTATTCCTTTCTCAATATTATAAGATGCGATTTTTTCCTGTATCTCCTCGCAAGTGAACTCTTTGGATTTTAATGAGATAACCTTTTGCTGCTTGTTATAAACAGCCAGTTTGTTAGTTGTATTCCCGATTTCAAAAATAAGGTTCATGGTGTATTGTAAGATAGATTACAAAGTTAAGAAAGAAGTTTGGAGTTTGACGAACAAGGTGAGGAAATTCCGGGAATCGGGAGAGCTAAGGTTTGAAGTACTTAAAGTTTTAAAGTTATTAAAGCTCTGGTTACTCTAGTCACCTATATTGCAATTCTCAACAATTCTGTTAAGTATTGAAATTGCGGATTTAACAGAGCTGATATTTGAAATGGTCAGGCTCAATTTTGAATCTTTTTGTTTTACACTCATCTGTAACTGATTCCGGTTAACATAATTCATGATTGATACAAATTGTTGGCTTTTATAAAATGGTGAACCAGGATCGGAGATAAAATAAACAATCATCCTATTATTTTTCAGGAGGATCTTTTCGATCCCAAGACTTACTGCTTTCCATTTAATTATTACAATATCCAGCAGTTCACGTGTAGCTGAAGGGACCGGACCAAACCTGTCAATAAGCCTGCTTTCATATTTTTGCAATGATTCTTCGCTTTCGATCTCATTAAGTTCTTTATATAACCTTATTCGTTCGGAAATATTAGAGATATAATCGTCGGGGAACATTATTTCCAAATCGGTATCAATTGAAAAGTCAGACACATAGGGTTGTTTCCCCTTTCCGTCAGATTTCTCACTTTCATTTTTATTGTAAGTTCCCTGACTGCTTGATTCTGTTTCTCTTAGCTCTGCCATTGCTTCATTCAGGATTCTCTGATAGGTTTCAAAACCGATATCTGCAATAAAGCCGCTCTGTTCACCTCCAAGAAGATTTCCAGAACCCCTTATATCAAGATCCTGCATGGCTATATTAAAACCGCTTCCCAGTTCTGCATACTCTTCAATAGCTTTTAGTCTTCTTCTTGCATCATGTGTAAGTGATTCCAGAGGAGGTGTGAGCAGATAACAAAATGCTTTTTTATTTGAGCGACCCACTCTGCCTCTGAGCTGATGAAGTTCGGAAAGGCCAAAATGATGTGCTTCATTAATAAAAATAGTATTGGCATTTGGTATATCAAGCCCCGATTCAATAATTGTGGTTGCTATGAGAACATCATAATCGCCCTGAACGAAACCGAACATTACATCTTCAATATCCCTTCCGTTCATTTTACCATGAACAACAGCCGTCTTGACTTTGGGACAAATTCTTTGAACTGTTGCTTCGACCTCCTTTATATTTTCTACCCTGTTGTGGATAACAAAAACCTGTCCGCTCCTTGAAATCTCGTACTCAACACCTTCCCTTATAATATCTTCGTTAAAACCATGCAATTCAGTCACAATTGGCATCCTGTTAGGAGGTGGTGTGTTGATTATTGAAAGGTCTCTGGCTCCCATCAGCGAAAACTGCAGGGTTCGCGGTATAGGCGTTGCAGTGAGTGTAAGAGTGTCAACATTCGTTTTAAGCTTCTTTAGTTTTTCTTTTACCGAGACACCAAACCTCTGCTCTTCATCGATGATGAGTAATCCCAGATCCTTAAAACTTATATCCTGACTCACAAGTTTATGGGTTCCTATAATTATATCTATCTTTCCTTCAGATAGTTGTATAATAATTTTTTTCTGTTCTGCTGTTTTTTTATGGCGGGTCAGGTATTCTATGGTACACGGGAAATCTTTCAGCCGTTCCGAAAATGTTTTATAGTGCTGCAGTGCCAGTATAGTTGTTGGTACCAGGATAGCTGTCTGTTTACTGTCGGCGGCTGATTTGAATGCAGCCCGTACTGCAACTTCTGTTTTGCCAAAACCGACATCTCCGCAAACCAGGCGATCCATTGGATGAGGAGCCTCCATGTCCTCTTTTATTGACATTGTAGTCGCCAGCTGGTCAGGAGTATCTTCATAAATAAATGACGCTTCCAGTTCCCGCTGCAGGTAAGAATCAGGGGAGAAGGAGAACCCACCTGATGCCATCCTT
>CAZDOM010000143.1:0-5832 GCA_964507015.1 uncultured Rikenellaceae bacterium
TTTCTTATCCTGTCGATAAGCTGAAGAGCCAGATCAATGGTACTGAGGCTGTTATCGAGTGTCGAAATTTTTGTATTGGACTCAATTTGTTGTCCAGCTAAAAGTTCTAGAGCTTCAGATTTCCCTCGTAATGTTTTAAGTAATTCGACATTTAATATTACCGAATCCAGTTTTGGATTCTTTTCAATATTGGTATCTGAGAAATCATTAACAATTGAAATTAATGATTTTTGATAATAATATAAAGCTGAATCACAATTGTTTAAAAAAAGATAATAATCTCCCAGATTACGTAGTGCCAGTGCTACATAAGGGTGTTTTTCACCGTAATTTTTCCTGCAGATCGAGAGTGCTTTTTGATTTATTTTAACTGCTTCATCATATTTACCAACCGATCTTAAAAAAACTCCATAATCAAAATAAATCTCTGCCATCCTGTAATAATTCTCCCCAAACTGGCTTTTCATACTGTTAATACTTTCAAAAAAATATTTTTCTGAATTTGAATTTTCACCTAACCTGTAATATGTTTTAGCTAAGCTTAATAATGTAAGTTCAGTTTCAGACAAAGAATATTTATTTTTTATACTTAAGCTTGTATTTAAGTTTTTTAGTGCTTTATTATAATCATTTAATTCATAGTATACTATACCAATGTTTAAATAAGCTCTTGAGATTTTTAATAACAAACCCTTGTCTGGATCATCTACGCTTTCATATATTCTCAGAACTTGTTCAAGGTAATCAATAGCTGTGTTGAAAGACCTCTGAAAAGTATATATTCTTGATTTGTTATGGTAAATATCAGCTACCTCAACTGATTCTTTTTTTCTAGTTTTAGACAAATTTTCAGCTTTATTATAATTGTCTAAAGCTTCAGAATAGAGCCCAATACTTTTTTTTACCAAGCCTAAATTATTGTATGCAGCAATTCGATAGCTTTCGGGTGTTTTATTTTCAGGATCCAGGATTGTAAGCATACATTTTTCAGCCGCTATAAAGTCACCAGAGTTATAACGTTCTGAGAATTCCGGAAAAAGATAATAGAGATCTTTTTCCTGGGCCATTGACAAGCCTGCTGAGAGAAGGGTCAGGATCAATGAAATCCATAGAATCCTTTTCATAAATAATACAATTCTTTAACGGCAAGGCACAATTTCAGAAAAAAAATCAATATTAAAAAAAAAAAAGCACCCGTTGCCTTACGGATGCTCTTATTAAAGGGAGTTATATCTGTACTGAAGCAGATCCCTATTGTTGTTTCGGAGGAATAATTATAGGTTCTCCACCTGCACCTTCTCCGTCACCGCCTTTTACACAGCTCATAGCTTCGTTGGTAAGTATTTCGTTTTCTGATAGTTTGGAGATGATCTCATCGAAATTTCTTTTTGCCATTTTTAATCTGATAGTTCTTTCCATGATTTTAAAGTTTTTAAGTTGTTTTTTGCCCTTTAATTAAGATAGGCAGCAAATTGTTACCCCAAAAAATGAAAAAAATTTAAGACTATCTCCTCTCCTTCTGATAAGATACTGTATTTCAGGTGAATATAAAATGAAAAAAATTTCTCCCGGGAGCTTTTTTTACATTTTATTTCGCCTGACATTAAAAAAAAATGAAAAAATAAGGTAACAATTTAGGAAGAAAACTGATAAAACCTTAAATGTGAATGGTAAAAACAATTTGATATGAGAAAAAAATACTACATCTGTATCAGTCCGGGACTGACAGGGATACATTTGATGCATAGTGAAGAGTGTCCTTTTTTACCTCAGGAAAGCAAAAGGATACATCTTGGCAAGTTCATCTCCAAAGCTGATGCTGCAGAAACCGGAAAAGAATATTTCGACAAAACATGTTTATGTCCTTTTTGCTCCAAGGAAAATGGGAAAACTATCAGCAGGGCTGCTGAAAAACTGTTAAACGGACCTATGGAGGCTGTTACATTTAAGAACCTCACTCCTGTATGGGAAAGTGCATTGATATGTGGGGTGAATTAGGGTGCTATGAATTAGGAATTGGCAGTTGGCAGTTGGCAAAGAAAATTAGTAAAGCAATATAATATAATCCGGAAAAAATTCCGGATTTTTTTGTAACCATTTATAACTTTACAGGTAACCTTAGTGAAAGAAAAGAATAAAACTGTGCAGAATATACCTGATGAGAAAATAATGGAGAATGTTAAGGAGGGAAAACTTTCTGAAATGTCTGTATTATTTGAAAGGTATCACCGGAAACTATATAATTTCTTTTTCAGGATGGGTTTAGACAGGGATATAAGTAAGGATTTGACTCAGAACCTTTTTTACCGGATAATAAAATACAGAAAAACCTATAAAGAGGGAGCATCTGTTAAATCGTGGATCTACCAGATAGCAAGGAACCTGCACAGTGATTACCGTAACACAGAAAAAAGAACCGGTGACATCTTTGTAACCAGTAGTATTTATCCCACAGATATAGCTGAGACACAGGATAGCTATCTTGAAGAGGATTACGAAAAACTAGATACAGCACTTATGACCCTTAGTGATGCCCAGAGAGAACTGCTGGTACTGAGCCGGTACCAGGGATTGAAATATGAAGAGATTTCATCAATAGTAAATCAGTCGGTGCCTGCAATCAAGGTATCTATTTACAGGGCAATAAGGCAGCTGCGTTGTGTTTATTTCAAACAAAATTAATTCTACAGATATGAAATGTGAGGAACTGGAAGAAAAAATCATCGATTATCTCGATGGTAAGCTGGAAAAGGAAAGCAACATTGAAATTGAAAAGCACCTGGAGACATGCGAGAGATGTCTTGATGAGTTTCGTGATTTCCAGCAAGTAATGAAGATTGTTTCGGGTAAGAAAGAGGTAGAACCCGATGAATCGCTGCGGATCAATTTTTACCATATGCTACATGATGAGATCAGAAAAAATAGAGATATTGGAACCTCAGGAGTGCAAAGAGAATCACTTCCATGGTATAACCGATTTGTTTTCAGAATTGCCGCTGGCTTTGCACTCCTTATCTGCGGTACACTTATCGGATTACTTGTTTTTTCAGGGATCAATAATTCACAACAGGCCCAGCTGTCGCAACTCAGGAACGAAGTGACAGCCCTTAAAAAATCAGCAATGTTCACCCTGCTTAAGGAGGAATCGTCAAGTGAAAGGATACAGGCACTTAATTATGCAGATGAACTTGAAACACCTGACGAAAATGTAATAGAGATACTTGTAAAGACCCTTAACACCGATAAGAATGTGAATGTAAGGATGGCTGCTGCTTATGCGCTGGCCAGGTTTGCCGACTACCAGGTAGTTTGTGATTCACTCGTCAGGTCTCTTGCCCTGCAGAAGGACCCGATATTACAGGTTACACTTATAAATATACTTGTTGAGCGACGGGATAAGAATGCAATTCAGTCGATAGAGAGAATAATTGAAGATGAAAATACACTGGATGAAGTAAAACATGTTGCTCAAAACGGTATTAAAATGTTAATCTAGAAAATATATTGAATTCAATCATAACAACCGGGGCCAGGATCCGGATGGGCCCCTTAATTTAAAACTATTAATTAACAGTAAATGCCATGAAAACAATGAAAAACAGTTTATTAGCACTTTTCATATTCCTGCTTGCTGCTCCTGTGAGGGCACAGGAATATAAGATTCCGGTTCAGAATACAAAAGAGAACAAATTAGTATTAAGAAGTTTCAGCGGTGATATGCCAATAGAAGGTTACAGCGGAAATGAGATAATTATAAAAGCGAATTCACTGGATCTATCACCCCCCGAAAGAGCAAAAGGCTTGAAACCTATATATCCCGGGGGTATGGATAATACCGGGATCGGTCTTAAGATGGAAAAGAACGACAACCAGGTGGTGGTCTCCTGCCTCCTGCCCTTTACCAAAGACGGTGAATATGAGGTTAAAGTGCCTGATAATCTCGCCATTGAATTGCAAAGCGGCTGTGAGAATTCCAACAACATCACAGTTACAGGCATGAAAAACGAGATCGAAATTCAGAATTGCGCTGATATCAGGCTTGATAATGTTACAGGACCGCTTGTTCTGTCAACAATTAGCGGCAATATTGATATTGTCTGTAAAAATATTGCTGCTAACACACCCTTTTCAATAAATTCTATAAGTGGTGATATTGATATCTCTATACCGGAAAATGCAGCTGTTGACCTGGAAATGGGAACTATAAGCGGATCTTTCTATTCCGACTTCGATTTTACACAGGAAAAGAGCGAAATGAAGAGAGTCGGGGGCAGCCAGTTAAGATATTCACTTAACGGTGGAGGATCAAAGTTTAGGATAGTGACAGTGAGTGGTAACATATACCTCAGGAAAGGAAAGTAATCACTCAAATAAAAAATTAAACCAGCCATGAAAAAGATTTCAATCATATTTATAACCTTGTTTTGTTTTGCTGCTGCTAAAGGACAGGAGATTACAGAGAAGACTATTGACTTTAAGGGAAAAGAATCTGTGGAAATGAATATCCAGATAGCTGACTCAATAAATCTTTATACCTGGCAGAAAAATGAGGTTTTTATCAGAGCGTCGGTGAATATAAATGATAATGCGGACAATGAAGCTTACAACATCTCATTCGAAGAATCCGGCAGTTCAGTAGTGATCAATGGTAAATTCAAGGATGACTATTTCAAGGGAAGATCAAATAATTGTACGGTTACGGATATTTACTGGAAGATCTATATTCCTGAGAGAGTTGCTTTTAATATAGAGACTATCAACGGGAATATAACTATTGGAGGAGTTACTGATGAAGTACATGCAAAGTCGATAAGCGGTTTTATAGACCTGGCAGCACCTTCTGACAGAAAAGCAGATATCAGGTTCTCAACAATTACCGGGACAATCTATACTGATCATAAACTAGTCAGTGAGTGGCATTCGACAGGAATTCCGGCTGTTATCAGGAAAGATCTTAATAACGGAGGTTCAACTGTTTCACTTGAAACCATAAGCGGAGATATCTTCTTCAGGAAATCTGATTGAAAGCGATTCAAATTTTAAATTGAATGGATCAGGATTACCAGTGGGCAACCATGAAAAGTACCTGTTGATGGTAATCCTTGAACCTGAGTACAGCATACAAACCAAAACATTACAGTATGTAACAACAACCTATTACGGAGGTAACTCAAAATATATTTTCAGTGATCTGGATATGAAGACTTTAAGCCTTACTGTGAGGATCAATTATACTTTACACCGGAACTGACAATTGAATATTATGGCCAGCCATTTGTCTCTGCAGGAAGATACAGCGAATATAAAGTAATAACAGACTCAAAAGCAGATGAGTACACCGACAGGTTCAATGTTTTTGAATCGACAGAAATAAGTTACGATCAGTCGACTAATCTCTATTCAGTTGACGAAAACCATGATGGAATTTTTGATTATTCATTAGGAAATCCTGATTTTAATTTCCGCCAGTTCAGATCAAATCTTGTAGCAAGATGGGAATATAAGCGGGGATCAGTACTATATCTTGTATGGTCACAGGGAAGAACAAGCTCTGCATCCAGTGGAGTAGTTAATAACTTACTTTTTATACGAGGAAGTTTTTGAGTAATTTTATATTTGTAATCATTTTTGTTTTACAGTTTAAATAGAAAAAAATGGAGCACAGATTTATTGCATTTGATATTATTGAGAAATTTACTGTTGATGTAATGGTAAAAGCAGGTATTCCGCGGGAAGATGCGAAGATAATTCGTGATGTATTGATACAGGCCGATAAGTTTGGCATTGATTCTCACGGTGTAAATCGTCTGAAAAGCATTTATCTTGATCGTA
>CAZDOM010000144.1:0-5826 GCA_964507015.1 uncultured Rikenellaceae bacterium
TGCTGACACTAGTCCCTGAAACTAGCGCGTCTACCAATTTCGCCATCTGGGCAATTATAAGGCTTTAAGGCGTTAGGGCACAAAGGCTCAACGGCTTAAAGACCTGTAATTTTTAAATAATTAAGAGAACAGCTCCATTAATTGAGCCTGCAAATGTAACAAAAAATCCAAAAAAAATCCAATCAAAATATTTCGTATTAACGAAAAGTATATTTTTGCTCTCTGATTATAACAAAATGTACAGGCAAATAAATAAATATCTGTTCCTATTCATTCATTACCGGTAAGGTCTGCATCATTTCATCTTATTTATTTTGATGCTGAGACCTGCCGGAAGTGCAGGTTTTTTTATAAAAAGAGATATGGACGTAATAAAAATCATGAAATTCGGAGGGACTTCCGTAGGAAATCCTGACAGGTTAAGGGCTCTTATACCTCTTATAACCGACAAGGAAAGGAAGATTGTTGTCCTTTCAGCAATGTCGGGCACAACAAACAGCCTTGTTGAAATAACCGATCTGCTTTATACGGGTAATGTCAATGAAGCCTCTGTAAAAATTGAGTCCCTGAGAGCATTTTATCACCAGGTTGTTCAAGATCTGTATGCAACAGAACCATCCCGTAAAACCGGTCATGAACTTGTAGATTCTCATTTTGATTACATTAACAGTTTTACTATCAGGGTTTTTACCAAACTTCAGGAAAAAGCCATCATTGCACAGGGAGAACTTATCTCTACATCTCTGTTCCATCAACTGCTCCAGGAAAGAAATATAAAGTCAGTTATTATTTCGGCTCTTAATTTTATGCGTATCGATAAAGATGGAGAGCCTGATTATTACTATATCAGCGAAAATGTAAACCGCGAACTGAAAAAACATAAATCAGAATCAATAATTATAACACAGGGATTTATCTGCCGCAATGTTTATGGTGATATTGATAACCTTAGACGGGGAGGCAGTGATTATTCGGCATCAATAATCGGTGCTGCGCTTAAAGTAAAGGAAATCCAGATATGGACGGACATAAGCGGTATTCACAATAATGATCCCCGGTATGTTGAGAATACAAAAGTGATCCGTGAATTATCATTTGATGAAGCTGCTGAGCTTGCATACTTTGGCGCAAAAATACTTCACCCGGCAAGCGTTAATCCGGCCATGGAGAAAAAAATTCCCGTCAGGCTTAAGAATACAATGGAACCTGATGATGAGGGTACACTTATAACATCAACAAGTAAACTTCTTGATTATAAGGCGGTTGCTGCTAAAGATGGAATATCAGTATTGAGAATAAGATCTGACAGAATGCTTATGGCATATGGATTCCTGAGAAAAGTCTTCGAAATCTTTGAGGCATACAGGACTCCAATAGACATGATAACCACATCAGAAGTTGCAGTCTCTCTGACAATTGATAATCCACATTACCTGGACGAGATTGCTCACGACCTCAGAGAACTGGGATCTGTCGAAGTAGAGAAAAACCTGACAATAATCTGTATTGTTGGAGACTTCAGAACAGAACGGGTAGGATCAGCACCGGAAATATTTCAGGCCCTCGATACAATACCTCTGAAGATGATATCATATGGTGGCAGTCCTAATAGTCTTTCCCTGCTTGTTGATACTACAAATAAAATCCAGGCATTAAAACTTCTAAATAAATATCTTTTTAAACAGGAAAATGATTGATAGTAATACAATAGCAAAATTCCGGGATATTCCCACCCCATTTTATTATTATGACCTTGATGTCCTGAATGAAACATTGGGTACATTGAAAAAAGAATCCGATAATTCAGGATTTAAAATTCATTATGCCGTAAAAGCAAATTTTAATCCCAGGGTATTGAAGATAATCTCATCGTATGGATTCGGAGCCGATTGTGTAAGCTGGAATGAAATTGCAGTTGCCATGGAGGCAGAGTTTAGTCCCGGAGATATTGTTTTTGCAGGAGTCGGCAAAACTGACAAAGAAATAGAAGCAGCCATCGGGACAGATATTTTCTGCTTTAATTGTGAATCGATGCCGGAGATTGAAATAATAAACCATCTCGCTTCACTCCAGAACAAAAGAGTTAACATAGCTCTTAGGATCAATCCATTAATAGAAGCTCATACACATAAATATATTACAACGGGTATAGAGGCAAGTAAATTCGGGATACACACATGGGAACTTGATGATATTCTTAGAAGCATAAATATTATGCAAAATGTTAATCTTATTGGGATGCATTTCCATATTGGATCACAGATTACCAGGATGTCGGTTTTTAAGAGTCTCTGCACACATATAAACGAGTTGCAGAGCTGGTTTGAAACGCGTAATGTTGATCTCAGGATTATAAATATTGGAGGGGGACTTGGAATAGACTATGAAGATCCGGATAAAAATCCACGCTTTGCAGATTACTTTAACCTTGTCAATGAGTTTGTCGATCTCAAACCCGGACAGGAAATCCATATGGAACCCGGAAGATCTGTTGTCGGACAATGCGGAAGCCTTATTTCAAGGGTATTATACATAAAGGGTGGCAGTAATACACAGTTTGCAATCATCGATGCAGGAATGACTGATCTTATTCGTCCGGCTCTTTACCAGGCCCATCATAAAATTGAAAACCTTACTTCCAAAGGACATCTATACAGGTATGATGTTGTGGGACCTGTTTGCGAGTCAGCTGATACATTTGCCAAATTCACAGAGCTTCCTGAGTCACATCGGGGAGATATTTTTGCTATAAGATCAGCAGGTGCATACGGTGAAGTTATGGCATCACGGTATAACATGAGGGATCTGCCTAATGTGGTGTTTTCGGATGAGATATGACCCCCGCCACGCTAAAGCGTGGCACCCCCTGAAGGGGGTTTGAAATCCAGAGCTAATCAATATGAGTAAGGGTTTATAGGGTTATTTAATAATTCCGAGACTATACAGAAACACCATGGCTATGGCCACAGGTGCAATGAATTTTACTAGAAACCTGAAAACAGGAAGGTATCTTCCCTTGAGAGTACCATCATTCGTCAATTCTTTCTTAATTAGAGCAGGACTGAAGAACCATCCTATAAACAGGACGATAAAGAAACCTCCAATTGGCAACATTATATTAGCAGTAAGGTATTCAAGTATTTTGAAAATGTTTCTGCCTGAAACCATAATATTGCTGAGAGCTCCAAATGAGAGTGCTGTTATCACCCCCAGAACAGAAACAGATAGTGTAGCCGCAATGGTTGCCTTTCGCCTGCTCATTTTAAGCTCCTCAGAAAGATAGGCAACAATAACTTCCAGAACCGATATTGTAGATGTTAGTGCAGCTATAGCCAGGAGCAGGAAGAAGAGGGTTGCGAAAATGTTACCAAGGGGCATTTTCTGAAAGATCTCAGGTAGAACAATAAACACAAGACCAGTATCAGAAGCCGGAGAACCACCGAGAGCAAATACTGCAGGGAAAATAGCGATACCTGCAATAATGGCTATGGATGTATCAGCTATCGTTACCATAGCAGCGGAAGAAGCAAGGTTCTCATTCTTCTTGATATAAGACCCATAAGTTATCAATGTTCCCATACCTATACTCAGGGAAAAGAAAGCTTGCCCTAACGCTTCAAGAATAACCTTGGGAGTGATTTTACTTATATCGGGATGAAAGAGAAATCTTAAACCTGCCCCGGCACCCGGAAGTGTCAGTGACCTGACACATAATAAAATAAGTAAAACAAAAAGAAAAGGCATCATCACCTTTGTATACTTTTCAATTCCTTTTCTTACTCCTGAAATAATTATAGCTCCAGTTAATCCCATAAAAATAAGAAACCACAAAAGTGGTCTGAAAGTGCCTTTCTGAAAGGTATCGAACATTGTGGTCAGTTCATAATTGTTTTTCCCTGCCAGGTTACCTGTAATAGACTGATAGAAATATTCAAGCGTCCACCCTGCAACTGTTGTGTAAAAAGCAAGTATCATGAATGCGGCGGCAACACCCATTAATCCAATAAGAAACCAGGGCTTACCAGGGGCAAGTGCTTTAAATGCTCCATAAGGATTCTTCTGAGCAGCCCGACCGATTATAAATTCAGATGTCATAACCGGGATTCCTATTGCAATTATACATAGCAGATAAACAAGAAGGAAAGCTCCTCCCCCGTTTTCGCCAGTCACATATGGAAACCTCCAGATATTGCCCAGGCCAATTGCAGACCCAGCTACTGCTGCTACTACTGCAAATCTGCCTGAAAAACTGTCTCTGGGAGTTGTTAACTGATCATTCATATCATTATTTATTTAATAGGGTTTCCAATACTGATAATTGCTTTTATATTTGTAGAAACCGGCACGCAAGATAATAAAGGAAATCAACTCATGGTAAAGGGTGGAAAAAAAATTTAACACAGATAAGAATGACAAGATTTATTATTCCCCTTCTGGTTATTATATTTATCTCCTGTTCACCTGTAAGAGACTACAGGGATGACCCTGCTGTAAAAGTATGGGAAGAGGATATTGAAAACTTTGAACAACTCGATAAAACAGAAATATACCCTGATGATGCTGTAATGTTTGCCGGCAGCTCAAGCATAAGACTATGGTCAACCCTGTCAGACGATATGGCTCCATATAGTGTAATACAGAGAGGGTATGGGGGGGCAAAATTAAGTGACTTCGCAGTATATGCCGACAGGATATTTTCCCCTCATAAATGTAGTGCTCTTGTAATGTTCGTAGCAAATGATATCTATGGTGGCGATGATGATAAAAAACCTGAAGAGGTAAAAAAACTATTTGTATATGTACTGAAAACCTTTCGTAAAAGTCACCCGGATACTCCATTTTTCTGGATAGCCGTAACTCCCACCTCTTCACGCTGGCAAGTATGGCCTGAGATTAACAAGGCAAGTGAACGTATTAAAGAAGTATGTGATAATAAACCTGATACATATTTTATAACAACCGATTATGCATTCCTGGACGAAACAGGGAAACCAAACGACAGTCTCTTCGTACAGGATAAACTTCACCTGAATGAACAGGGATATAAAATATGGACAGAAATAATTAAGAAGGAACTCGATAGTGTTCTGAAAAATTAACAACCGGGAAAAATGAGAAACAAACCAGAGAAAATATTGCTTATATTGGTGTTCATTACCTTATTTAATATGACAGCCAGTGGCCAGGTTCAAATAATTGCCCATCGTGGAGCTTCATTTCTTGCTCCTGAAAATACCCTTGCTTCAGCAAACTTAGCATGGGAAATTGGTTCGGATGCCGTGGAATGTGATATATGGCTGTCAAAAGATAACAGAATAATCATCTGTCATGATGCTTCGACTAAAAGGACTACAGGCAAGAATTATCTGATCAGTAAAACAGATTCCAGAATTCTGAGAGAACTGGATGCAGGGTTCTATAAAGAAGAAAAATACAAAGGGGAAAAACTGCCTTTATTGGAAGAATTGATAGAAACAGTTCCTGAAGGGAAACAACTTGTTATTGAGATCAAATGTAAAAACGAAATATTTCCATTCCTGAAAAAAGTGATCGAGGAAAACAGAGGGAAAAAGGATCTTTCCTTTATATGTTTTGATTTTGGGACAATCTGCGAAGCAAAGCAGGTCTTTCCTGCAAATTCCTGCTACTGGCTATGCAGCAATACTATACAACTTAAAAGTAATTTTGATAAAGTCGCCACGGCAAAGCTTGACGGAGTAAGTCTTCATTTTTCCATTATAAATAAAGGTGTTATGGAAAAAGCAAAAAACCTCGGCCTTGAAGTTTATGCCTGGACTGTCGATAATCCCGAAGAGGCAAAGAAAC
>CAZDOM010000145.1:0-3694 GCA_964507015.1 uncultured Rikenellaceae bacterium
TGCATAACTGTGACGTAAACTGTGAACCCCTACTTCCTTGTCTATACCTGCCTTCCTTAACGCCTGCTTAAATACCCTGTACACACTCTCTGTAGAATACCTGCCACCCAACTGACCTTCAAATAAATATAAAACAGGATGATAACTTTCTAAATATTCATCAATCTTTGCCCATACACGCGCAGGTACAGGTACTATCCTGTCAACTTTACCCTTGGCCTCTATAATATTTAAAATTCCTCGCTCCCGATCAAGATCCCTTATCCTGATGTTAATAACTTCACTGCGACGTAACCCGCAGGAATATATTATCCATAGAATTAACTTATGTTTAAGGTTATGTGTGGAATTTAAAATACGCTTAACCTCATCCTTCGAAAATACCTTGGGTAACGTACGGCCACGCCGGGGACGAACTAACTTCAGTATGTTTACTTTGTTTCCTCTGTTCAAACTGTAATAAAGCTTTATTGATGAAACAAGCTGATTTTGATATGACGACGAGTACTTGTTCTTTAATACAAAATTGTGGAAGAAATCAGATATATCATCGTCAGTGATTTCTTCAGGTGATATTTCTATATGATACTTAAAAAATAGTCCAAGAGAAGCAATATACGACTCAATTGTGTTTTGACTGTAACGGTTTTCACCAAGAAAATGACTTACCTTATTTATTCCTTCAACAGCCCTGGTGCTAAGACTCCTTTCGCGGATTTCAGAACTGGTTTCAGTACGTTTTGCTTTTACTGAAGATGGAACATCGGCCTTCATAATTTTGATTTCTATCCCTTTATCCATGAAATAATCAGCCAGTGAGTCAACAGTCATCTGCGACCAGATTAAAATCCATTCACGACTGATTTTGTCATAAATTACCTTGCCATAACACTTCAATTCATCAATCCAGTCAGGATCATACCTGCCAAGAAACTTGATTATTAATTTCCCATCCAATTCCCTGATGGCAAAGCTTACAGGTCCAAAATATGATCTGCTGGTGGTAACTCCTGAAATCTTCCTTGTTGTTCCATGCTTTTTATAATCCTTACCGGCAACAGGTTCAGGGATATTTTTTATGACAGGAATTTCTGCTTTGTCGGATTGACTATCCTCCATTTTCCTGATTTCTGATGGTGAGGATATCTCTGAAATATCAACATTCGCAATATCCTTAAGCTTCGAAAGAATGTTCTTCAGTGATTCTTCCTCACACGAAACATGCCAGCATTTGTTTGTACCACTGTATGTTACTCCTGGCATGGCTTTTATTACTGAATTAATACCGGGATCAAAATCGAAATAAATCCCATATCTCCATATGTCACGATGGAGAATCCTTTTTAAAATGACTTTCTTTTTCATAATGCAGCGAGAATAAAAATAAGGTGCACGGTGCATGGCGCACGGTTCACGGTAAACTAAGCACAAGTAATTATAAATTATGGTTAAAATTATGGATTTTACTTTTATTGTGATCTGATCTTGATAAGATTATTGAGCATTGCCGATATGGCCTTGCATTCATCGAGCAAAATATTCTTTTCTGTATCAGATAAATATCCGATTTCGTATGATATTAGTAATTGTGTATACAATTCAGCAACAGAACCTTTAGCTGAATAGAAATACCTCGAAGCCAACCTATTGGTTCCAGATTCATTACCTTCAGCAATATTACTTGGGACACACTGAAGCTCTTCTGATCTGGTCTTTTAATCCGTAGTCCTTTTGGAAAGGTCCATCGTTTGTCAATTCATAGATCCTTACCGATAAATCTTTAGATCTTTTCCATACTCTTAATTCTTCAAACTTACCCATAATGCAGCGATTTAATTGTTATTTAATAATTAGCACTATATATTTTATAAATAGATTATTCTTATTAGCACATTAACCTTCTCTTTCATACCGTGCACCATTGACTACCTTGTACCTTGTACCTTGTACCTTGTACCTTGTACCTTGTACCTTGTACCTTTCTAATCTTTGATACACCTTACACTAAATCCAAATATCTTCGCTTTAAGAAGATCATCGCCGTTGTCAATACTTCCGGAATTTGTGTCAAGATAATAGAAATATGCATTCTCCGATGTATCTGATGGTGTAGCCGTCCACCAGTAACCCTTCTTCAGGATATCATGAAATCCACTGCAGAAACCATATCGACCTCCACCAGGTAATGCAGTAAATCCACTGGAGTTGTCAGCCTCTGTATTCGGATTTTCCCAGTGGACAAAACCTTCTTCTTTCATTTTGCCTCCGGCTTCTTCTTCCCCTCCAAGATAGTCTATAAGGGTGATCCACTCTGCGCGTGAAGGTATATGCCAGCCTTCGGGAGCCAGTTTGCCAGAACTTATTGTATACCAGTTATATAACCCTCCGAATATTTCCTTATTATCTTCGTCATTGGCATACCAGCAATATGCAGGTGAAGTCATCCTTGCCCATATTTCTGTCTCTGGAGTATATTGTATTGGGGATCCATCTGTGAAAACAGTTGTCTTTAGATTATATGCCATCCATGTCTGTGTTCCAATAACCACAGTCTGATAGATGTTGCCATCAATATCCTTAACAGTGAAGGCACCATTACCTGAACCATCCTGTGTGGTAAAGGAGATCTCGTTGCCGTAACCTGTCCCGGTTCTGTTTGTGGCATAAGCTTTAATATGGTAAGTTGTATTAGATTCAAGATTGGTAAGTGTACTTGTAAAACTGCCGGTACCTGAACCATCTATAGTTTTGTTGTCGTCTGTTGTCGGATACTGCTCTGTACTCCAACAAACACCTCGTGATGTTATCTCCGATCCGCCGTTAAAAGTTATATTGCCTCCACTTGTTGTGGTATTCTGATCTGTCGTAGTAACTGAATATGTAATCAAAACGGGTAAATCCGAGTTATCATTATTTTTAGAACAGCTTGTTGAAAAAAGAGTACATGAAATGATAAATACTTTAATAAACAACAGATGCCTCTTTAAAAGTTCCATTCTTATAGTCAATTTTTTTTTGCAACTGACTGCAAAAATATTTGTTTTGTTATAACACAGCAAAGCCACGTCAGTCACAAAAGCGAATTACCCTATAAAACACCAAACTACAACCTTATACCCTGCTTTTGTCTGACTTTCTTCATCAACGATATATAAAATTACACAAAAAAAAGCTTATTAAACCCTCAAAATCAGAGAATAATTAAAGAAATTTTACAATCATGATTTTAAATTTTAAGGAGCTTGTATTTCAGGGGCAAGTTTTGATAGATCAATTAGTTTAGAATTAATAAAAATCAGTACTTTCAGCTAAATGAAAAAAATAACCTCTGTAATATTCGAAAACGATAATGGATAAATTTTGATCTATCTCAGAGATAATAAACCAGGAATACCATTTCCACGGCACTGGGATCTTTTCAGAGGACATGTTGAAGAAGGTGAAACCCCGGAGGAAGTAAGGTACTTTTCGATAGAAGAGATACCGAAAATGAAGTTTGCCAATATTTTAAAGAAAATAGTTTTGGATTATCTTCAATATAGGGCGAACAATTACGAATAGTGATAACCTTTATTATTATTTATTCAATTTATTTTGCACTAATAAAATTTCGCTTAATTTTGCATCGCATTTTACATATGGTGCGGTAGTTCAGTTTGGTTAGAATATCGGCCTGTCATCCCGAGTACTCGGG
>CAZDOM010000145.1:3794-5813 GCA_964507015.1 uncultured Rikenellaceae bacterium
AAGAAAAAAGTTCTTTGGTGCGGTAGTTCAGTTTGGTTAGAATATCGGCCTGTCATCCCGAGTACTCGGGACGGGTTCGAGAAACGGAATTATGAGTTATTTCGTTTACATATTAAGAAGTATAAAAGACAGTTCTTTTTATATTGGATACACAAACAATCTCGACAGGAGACTGGAAGAACATAATAAAGGAGAATCGAGATATACAAGAAAGAAGAAACCCTGGAAAATCTTTTATTTTGAAATTTTTCGAAGCAAAAGTGAAGCATTAAAAAGGGAAAGATTCTTGAAAAAACAAAAAAACACTTCATTTTATATGAAGTTAAAAGAAAAAAGTTCTTTGGTGCGGTAGTTCAGTTTGGTTAGAATATCGGCCTGTCACGCCGAGGGTCGCGGGTTCGAGTCCCGTCCGCACCGCAAATGAAAACGAAAAAGCCACGCGAAAGCGTGGCTTTAGTATTTTAATCGGACAGCGTTGACAGCTTGCTGTCATGAGCTGGAAGATTAAAATACGTCAAATGCTGCATCGCAGCATTTTTGTTTTCACTTGCAAGGTAACCAGTGGAGAAAAGGGTCCGACCGAAGCGCCAACTGGCGCAAGGTCAATCCCGTTCAACCAAAATCAGCAACAAAGAGTTTTGTGGATCTTCTCCCACCCTGCAACCCGGCTCTTCGCTAAAACAGTCCACCGGACTGTTTATTAACGCTCAGCCCCCTCAGGATGAAAGAGTCCGCGAATCCAGAACCAGCAACCAGCAACTCTCAATAAATATTAGTATCGTCCTTTAAGCATAGAGAGCCTGATAATAAACTTGACTTTGAGTTCTAAAAGCAGTAAATTTCTGATAATTAAAATCATATTTTGTACATTATGAAGTTAATAGTCAGTTCCATATTAATCATCTTTGTAGTTATCCTGGTTATTAAATGTGAAAGGGACGAACCTCAGGTTATATTCAAGGATAATAATTTCCTGAATGCACTTATTGAAGAAGGAATTGATATAGACGGAGACGGACAAATAAGTCTTGAGGAAGCTGAGGTGGTAATATCTTTAAATGTGAGTAACGATAGTATTTCTAATATGGCAGGCATTGAAAAATTTGTCAATCTTGATACTCTTCTATGCGGTCACAATCAAATAAGCTCTCTTGATATTTCTAATAACACATTTTTAAAATGGTTGGTTTGCAATGATAATCAGCTGACTTCTCTTGATGTCTTAATAAATACAGCTCTTGAAGGGATATTTTGCCAAAACAACCAAATAACAACACTTGATTTTTCTAATAATACTGCTTTAAGAAATTTGTTTTGCAATAATAACCAACTGACCACTCTGAACATCTCTAATAACATTAACATAGATTATATGGTTTGCTATGACAACCAGTTAGCTACCCTTGACATCTCTCACAATAATGCTTTATCTGAATTAAGTCTTTTTAATAATCAATTGAGTTCTCTTGATGTTTCTAATAATATTGCTTTGGTACGACTGGAATGCGGTGATAACCTGTTAACTACCCTTGATGTTTCCAATAATATTGCTTTGGAACAACTGTGTTGCAATGGAAACCTGTTAACTAGCCTTGATGTTTCCGATAGCCCGGATTTGGATTTGTTATTTTGTTTTAATAACCAATTAACCAGTTTAACCGTATCTAATTGCATTGACTTAACATATTTGTATTGTGATGATAACCAATTAACCTCTCTTGATGTTTCTGATAATATTAACTTAAATTATTTAAGTTGTTCATATAATCAATTAACAAGTTTGGATGTATCCAATCTTCCGGATTTACACATTTTATGTTGTGGTGGTAATCAACTGACCAGCCTTGATGTTTCCAAAAATTCTTGTCTTGGAGAAGTAGACTTTTTGGTCTATTGCTTTATTGAAATAGAAAATATGCCAAGCCTGGAAAAGGTATGTGTCTGGACAATTCCTTTCCCTCCGGCAGATTTCGCTCTTTGTGCAGAAGGCAGCCCGAATGTGTATTTTACTACGGATTG
>CAZDOM010000146.1:0-5751 GCA_964507015.1 uncultured Rikenellaceae bacterium
TTATCCCAGCTTCTTTAGAAGCGAACAGTATCTTCACAAAACCTCCAATATTGACATCGGTTGATGAAACCGGATCTTTTATCGAACGCGGAACAGATCCCAGAGCTGCTTGATGAAAAACAATATCAATTCCACTAACTGCTTTCCGGCAATCATCATAATTCCTGATATCACCTTCAATAAGCTTAAATTTCGGATTCTCAATAAAGTCATTGATATTCTCTCTTTTACCTGTAGAAAAATTATCAAGACAAGCAACATAATTCCCTGAATCCAACAGCGATTCAATTAGATTTGAGCCGATAAAACCTGCTCCGCCCGTTATCAGAACTCTGCTATCCCTCAATACTCGCTCCATCAGCTAATGCTAAACAATATTTTCACAAATATAACAGAACTTAAGAAATCCGGAATCATACTTTTTCGAACATCATCATGATTTCTTCCAAAATGAATTCAGCTGTTCTTCCATTTCCGTAAAAGCCAGGGAATTCGAAAGCAGAACCATTTTTCGATAATCTTTCAAATTCAGTACGTAATCTTACCGGATCCGCATCCACAAGGACCGCTGTACCGTTATTAACCAGTTCAACCCACTCAGTCTCCTTTCGCAAAACTATACAGGGTTTTCTGAAAAAATGCGATTCCTTCTGGACTCCTCCTGAATCGGTTATTACCATCCTGCAGGTCTTTTCAAGAAGTATCATTTCCAGATACGATACGGGGGAGATGAGCCTTATTTGTCGGCTGTTTAACAAATCCTGATATAAAGACTTAAGATTATTCTTAAGGGAAATGGTCGTTCGCGGATGCAGAGGCAATACAAATGAAATGCAATATTCTTCCGAAAGCAAAAGAAATGTCTTTATAATGGCCTCCAGACGATCAATATTGTCAGTATTCATATCCCGGTGAATTGTTGCCAACACATAATTATCTCTCTCAACTGACAAGCTCTCCAGGAAAGATGTTTTTTTCTTCTCTGCAAGTTCAGCATAAAATAGTGCATTATCATACATTATATCCCCGGTAAGGTAGATCTTTGGATTGTCAATAGTATAAGGAGGAGAGTTTTCCGGTTTAAATCCCTCATTAATAAGGTTCTTAAATGCAGCATTTGTTGGAGCAAACAGGAGAGTTGATGAGTGGTCACTCATTATCCTGTTGATCTCTTCAGGCATATTTTTATTAAATGATCGTAACCCAGCTTCAATATGAATTACGGGAAAATGGAGTTTTGAAGCAGCTAAAGCTCCGGCAAGAGATGAGTTTGTGTCACCGTATAAAATAACACAATCAGGCTTTTCTTTCAATAGTACTTTTTCAATGCCGGTTATCATTTTTGATGTTTGCCTTCCGTGGCTGGCTGAACCAACACCAAGATTATAATCAGGTTTACTTATTTCAAGCTCATCAAAGAAGATATCCGACATCTCCTTATCATAATGCTGACCGGTGTGGACAATTATTTCTTTAATTTTATCCTGATAGTATTTACCTATTGCCCTGCCTATTGCAGATGCCTTAATTATCTGGGGTCTGGCACCAACAATATTCAACAATTTTATTTTCGACATTGCTCTCTTTCTGGTTGGGAGACCAAAGATAACAAAATATACTTCCTCATCCCATAGCAGATTAAAACAACAACTAATACCCAACTATCATGTTATAATAGTCTTTACATATATTTCAGGTATTCATTGTAAGTTATTATCAGGCCTTCTTTTAAACCAACCTTGTGCTGGTAGCCTAATCTATGAAGAATTTCTGCATCGGCTATCTTTTGTGGAGTTCCGTCAGGTTTTGAATTATCAAAGACTATATTTCCTCTGAAATTTACAAGTGCTTTGATTCTCTCTGCCAGATCCTTAATAGAGATCTCCTCTCCTGTTCCAATGTTAAGAAAATGAGGTGCATGATAATCAGGATCATATTTACCCAAGCTATGTATACTGATTATATCTTTAATCCCGATTTTTTCCATGATGAATACACAAGCTTCTGCCAGATCTTCTGAATACATAAATTCTCTCAGCGGGTTACCTGTTCCCCATATCGTTACGATGACCTCATTCCTGTCAGTATCCTCTTTCTTTAATAGTATCCCATGCTTTTTAAGAATCATTTTTATGTCTTCTTTTTCTGCTTTACCCGTGATTCCATCAATAGGATATTTGTCCAGGTCTTTTCGGATCATATTCCAGTTGTTTTCTTCAAGACATTTTCCCAAGTGCAATTTCCTTAACAGAGCGGGAAGAACATGCGAATTTCTGAGATCAAAATTATCTCCGGTTCCATACAGGTTTGTTGGCATAACAGAGATAAAATTTGTTTTATACTGAATATTAAATGATTCACACATCTTAATACCTGCAATCTTAGCAATTGCATAAGGCTCATTAGTGTATTCCAGAGAAGATGTCAGGAGAGAATCCTCTGTTAAAGGCTGTGGTGCATTTTTAGGATAGACACAGGTGGATCCAAGAAAGAGTAATTTTTTAATGCCATATTTCCATGAAGAATAAATTATATTACTCTGTATCAAGATATTGTTATAAATAAAATCAGCTCTTAAAGTATTGTTTGCAATTATTCCACCCACTTTTGCCGCCGCAATGAATACGTATTCAGGCCTTTCCTTTGCAAAGAACTCATCGACAGCATTTTGATCTGTAAGATTAAGTTCTTCATACTGTTTCAGGATAAGTTCTGAATAACCTTTTCCAGTAAGGATCTTTGTAATCGCAGATCCCACAAGCCCTGTGTGTCCGGCAATAAATATTTTAGAATCTCGCCGCATATTATTTGTAATTATTCAAAATAGTTCAGTGTTTTGAAGCCCCCGTTGCTGATATGTTTTTCCCTTTTCATCAGTTGAAGGTCCGAGGTTACCATTTCATCAATAAGGGTGTCCAGATTATATTCCGGTGCCCATCCAAGTTTCTCCCTGGCTTTTGAGGCATCACCGACCAGCTGATCAACCTCAGTGGGACGAAAATAATCTTTATCAACCTTTACCACAACAGGATTTGATTCAATCCGCCTTTTAATGTGCGGGAGATACTTTTCCCCGGCTTTATCAGCAAAAAGTGTATCATCTACACTTATTATACTTCCTGTTTCCTTCTCCTGTGATCCGGAGAAGGAAATTTCCATACCTGCAGAACAGAATACTTTTTTAATGAATTGTCTGACTTCTGCCGTGATACCTGTCGCAATCACGTAATCGTCAGGAACATCCTGCTGTAGGATAAGGTACATTGCTTTTATATAATCTTTTGCATGTCCCCAATCTCGTTTTGAAGACAGATTACCAATATAAAACGTTTGCTGCAATCCAAGAGCTATTTTTGCCATTGCCCTGGTGATCTTCCTTGTAACAAATGTCTCACCCCTGATCGGCGATTCATGATTGAATAATATCCCATTGCTGGCATGTAAGCCATATGCCTCACGATAATTGACAGTAATCCAGTATGCATATAGTTTAGCAACGCCATAAGGGCTTCTGGGATAAAAAGGTGTCTTCTCTGTCTGTGGTACCTCCTGCGCCAGTCCGTATAATTCACTTGTGGAAGCCTGGTAAATTCTTGTTTTTTTTTCAAAACCAAGAAGCCGTACAGCCTCCAGCACTCGTAATGTGCCCAGCCCATCTGCATTAGCTGTGTATTCCGGTGTATCAAAGCTAACCTTCACATGACTCATGGCTGCAAGATTATATATTTCATCAGGTGAAACATCATGGATTATCCTGGTAAGATTCATTGAATCTGTCATATCACCATAATGGAGAATGAAATTTCTTTTTTCTGCATGCGGATCCTGATAAATATGATCTATCCTTTCCGTATTGAAAAGTGAACTGCGCCTCTTGATCCCATGAACAATATATCCTTTTTTTAGAAGATATTCTGCCAGGTATGCACCATCCTGACCTGTAACACCTGTAATTAATGCTGTTTTTCTCATTAGTATGAATAATGAATCTAACTCAAAAATAGAAATTTATTATGATGGGACAATAATAATATATAGCTAAAACACAGATTCAGAAAGAAGGGTTATTGCATACAACAACCCTATTATTTTGCATAGTTAACTGCCCGTGTTTCTCTTATCACAGTAATTTTTATCTGTCCCGGATAGGTCATTTCATCCTGTATCTTTTTTGCAATATCCAGCGAGAGTCCTTCAGCCTCTTTATCAGTAACTTTTTCAGCACCGACAATTACCCTTAACTCTCTTCCTGCCTGAATCGCATAGGTTTTCATAACACCCGGATATTGGAGAGCCAGTGATTCAAGCTCTTTAAGTCGTTTGATATAGGATTCAACTACTTCCCTGCGTGCACCCGGACGAGCCCCGGATATTGCATCACAAACCTGTACAATAGGTGCAATAAGTGTTGTCATTTCAACTTCGTCATGGTGTGCTCCTATAGCATTACACACCTCAGGCTTTTCCCTGAATTTCTCAGCCATCTTCATGCCAAGAATGGCATGTGGTAATTCAGGTTCATCATCTGGTACCTTGCCTATATCATGAAGCAGTCCTGCTCTTTTGGCAAGCTTAGGATTCAATCCCAGTTCAGCAGCCATAATCGCTGAAAGATTAGCCACTTCACGTGAATGCATCAGCAGGTTCTGACCGTAGGAAGACCTGTATTTCATTTTACCTATTAATCTAATTAATTCAGGATGCAGACCATGAATTCCCAGGTCTATAGAGGTTCTTTTACCAACCTCAAGTATCTCCTCCTCTACCTGTTTCCGTGTTTTTTCCACTATTTCTTCAATTCTGGCAGGATGGATCCTTCCATCAGTAACCAACTGGTGTAAAGCAAGCCGGGCTATTTCACGGCGTACGGGGTCAAACGCTGAAAGTACTATTGCTTCAGGGGTATCGTCTACAATGATCTCCACTCCTGTTGCTGCTTCCAATGCACGTATATTACGTCCTTCACGTCCAATGATCCGTCCCTTAATCTCATCAGAATCGATATGAAATACAGTGACCGCATTCTCAATTGCATGCTCTGTGGCAACTCTCTGTATTGTCTGAACTACAATTCGTTTAGCCTCCTTATTGGCAGTCATTTTTGCTTCGTCAAGTATCTCATTAATATAAGACATTGCACCTGTTTTAGCTTCCTCTTTCAGAGATTCTATAAGCTGGTTCTTTGCATCTTCAGCAGAAAGTCCTGAAACAGCTACCAGTTGCTCGACCTGCTGACGATGCATCTTTTCAAGCTCTTCCGATTTCTTATCAAGAAGCTCGAGTTGGTTATTCAGATTTTCACGAATGGCATCAGCTTCATTCTTTCTTCGCTGTGCCTCTTCAATTTTTTGTGATAATGTCAGTTCTTTCTGTTTAATCCTGTTTTCAGACTGAGTTAATCTGCTGTTCTTTTCGTTTATTACCTTTTCATGTTCTGTTTTAAGCTGCAAAAATCTCTCTTTAGCCTGTAGAATCTTTTCTTTACGTATTACCTCTGCTTCAGATTCTGCATCTGTAATAATCCTGCGGCTCTTATTACGCAAAGCTATCTGCCATATAAAGAATGCCAGACCGAAGCCCACTGCAAGTGCTGCTGCACAAAATGCAATTATTAATCCGGCTCCCAGTTGTATTATAGATAGTGTCGTCATATATATATGTTTTAATTGTCAATTGTTATTAGTTGATTATTACAAGGTCCTGGGTCCTGGGTCCTGGGTCCTGGGTCCTGGGTCCTGGGTCCTGGGTCCT
>CAZDOM010000147.1:0-5712 GCA_964507015.1 uncultured Rikenellaceae bacterium
ACACGTGCCATACCCTCCTTGCACCGTGACAATTTCTCGGCTAAAGTACCGGGACCCTGCCCGGTGCTGTCGTCGGGTAACACAACCTCCCCATATTGCCGGGCCGTTAGGTGTTATAGCCGTTCCAGATTGATACTTAGATAATAACTAATGTGATTTCAAATATAACTCCACTTGAAGAAATATCCCGAATAATAGCTCTTAAACTTAATAAATAAAGAAAATGAATAACTTCAGACTACCTTCAGTACTTTGTCTAATTCTCACAGCATTAATTTGTAGCTGTAAAAACGAAGCAAATAATGTAGATTATCTAAATAAAATCCTGTCAAATCTTGATCAGATCGAATCTGCCTCATACAACAACTTTATAGAATCATATGCACCAGGTGATACTTCACCAGCTTTTACACAACTTAGATATTACAAAGAATATCGCAATCCATCCGATTCAACTATAGGTTCAAGCTTCGTCTCATTTCTGCAAACAGATACAACAAGAATGACTTTTTACTATGACGGAAATATGAGAGCCACAGTATATGAAGAAGATAAGTTAATGGTAGTTGATAGCTTCAAAAACAATATGTTGCCATTCAGACCAATAACACCTCCCTTTTTTAATTATTCCAACAGTATCCTAAAATATGCCCTCAACACAAATGATAGTATATCTCTAGATTTTGATGATTTTAATGATTCATTATTATTGACAATTACTATTTATGCTGGCAAACAAGTAGAATTCTTTGGTAAGGCATTTTGCATGAACGATCCTTACAGTTCAGGAGATGAAATTTCAAAATATTATGTTTGGATAAATAAAAGAACTGAACTACCCTACAAAATCAGAAGAGAGATGTCACATGATATCTCAGTTTCAACTCTATCAAACATTAATCTTAACAAGGAGAAGCTCATTAATTTTAAGGCTGAATCATATTTCCCAACAGATCTTAAAAGTGTTGCATACGGTAGCATAAGGAAAAAGTCGAATAATGATTTAGAGGGTAAAAAAGCGCCTGATTGGAACCTAAAGAATGCATACGATAAATCAATTTCCTTGAAAGATTTGAAAAGTAAAGTAATACTTATTCAATTTACTAGTGTAAGTTGTGGTCCATGTAGAGCATCAATACCATTCTTGAAAAATTTAGTTTCCGAGTTCAGCGGCAAAGATTTTGATTTCGTCAGTATAGAGAGTTGGACAAGAAACACCAATGTTTTAGCAAACTATCAAAACAGGAATGATTTTGATTACAAGTTTTTAATGTCAACCGACTCAGTGAACAAAGATTATAACATAAGCTCTGTACCGGTATTTTTTATTTTAGATAAAAATCATGTAATTAAAAAAATTATAACAGGCTATGGAGAAGGTACAACCGATAAAGAGATTCGAGAGATAATAAACGGATTAATTTAATAAATGCTACAAACACCTAACACGGACAATATGAGTAAGTTGTTTGTCACGGTTTTTGCAAATCGTGCCTGCTCTTTTTTAAATTAACTACTAAGGTATAAACCCGGATACCCGCCAGTAATCATTTTTCACTTTGTATACTATGACTCATTCACCGTTTTCAATGTCAGGGTGTAACGCGACACTGCTCATGTGCCCTTTATTAAAATACTGCAACATACTTCATTAACAATAACTTATTTTTATTGTACCGCGACACACATATACTCCCGTCAAATTATACCCGGCTGCAAAAACGCGTGCCATACCTTCCTTGTACCGTGACTCTTACCTGCCTAAAGTTTATGGACACAGCCCGGTACTGCGTCAGGTAACACAACCTCCCCATATTGCCGGGCCGTTATGGTGCATTAGTGCTTCATTCTAGACTCCAGACTGCAGGTAAGAAAATAGTCATAATGTAAAGCTGACTACTTTTCAGAAACTCAGAATATTAAATGTATTTATTTGATAAAAAAAATTGGAAAAAACTTGACATGAATAGTATTTATTTCGTAAATTTGGTATTAGCAATACAGAATTAGCCCTCGAACAATTCTTTTTAATCAGTAATTATCTGGTGACTACTGAGGGGATATTTTAATGATACATACATTATGTTAATCTCAGGTTATAACTTATATCATTTCTAGTTAAATATTATGAGAAGTAAAATATTTATAAATGTTTAGTTTTTATACTATTGGTGTTAGTAATATGGGAATGTGCTTTAGCCCAAGATCCTCAAAAATTATGGGATTACCCTGTAAGACCAGGAACACCAGAATGGAAGTTACTTGGAAGTTTTCCTGAAAGGCTTAAAGCATGCCATATTCCAAATGATATTCTTTCGAGCGTTTCGACTGATCAACTGATTGACATATGTATAAATTACCCTTTGGTTTTAAACATATTAGCTTTTAACAGCATCTTAGATGGATTTAAGAATTACACAAAAAACTGTAATGGATTTCAAGAGCTACTTAAAAGAGATAATGTAACTACTGTTTTAATAAATAAATATAAAATTGAAAATCCTCTTATAATTGATACTGAATTAACCTCATTTAAAGACAGGTTCGGTTTTGCAGTTAGGCTTTCAATGTTAGAATTATTTCTTTGTCATGAACAAATATTATCTAAATTGGATCACACTCAGAAAGTTGATTTAGTTAAAGAACTTCAATATAAGAAATCCCAAAAATATAATAGTAATCCCTTATATAGAGATATTGGTTTGCAAACAGTATCCTTGGCAATAATCTTATTAATTGAAAACGAAGAATTTTCTATAGACCAAAATATTGATATAGATTTAATATATCCATATATTATATCAGGTATTATTTTTTCTGAAAGAGTATTTGAAGAGATTGATAAGGTTGTTAATAATTACATTACTAAACAAAATTAATAATGAAAAACATAGTATGTATATTAATAATATTATTTGTAATTTCTTTATCCTGCATTAAAAAGAACAATGATACACCTAAAAATTGTAAAGAACTAAAATCTTTAGGCATAATTGATAGTTTTTCATATCCAATCAGACCCGGAAGTGCAGAATGGGCGGAACTAGAAACTATGGATCAAAAATATGAAGCAGTAAATGTTCCTATTTCAATTTTAAATAATATGTGTACTCATGGTCTTGTATATACATGTGTTTATTGTCCCTTGTTTTATAATATAATTGCCTTTAACAGCATACACACAGGTCTTGCTGTATTGATTAATAAAATTAATTCTTTTGAAGAATTAATAAATAGAATTGATGCTAACGAAGAACTTTTAGACTATTATTCAAGTTTGTTCCCCCCTGATAATGATACTGTATCAACCAACTTCTTAAAAACAGAAACGCTAATGCAAATGTTCTTTACTGAGCTATTTTTTGCTCAGCAAGAATTTTTAAGTAAAATGAGTACAAATGACTTACATACTGTTTTGCAAGAGGTGTACAGTAAATTATCGATAAAACGAAAATACAATCTCACTAAAGAATATTTAAACGGTAGTTACTATTTAATATGTAATATTTTATATTATAATCTACAATATGTACCAATAGTTGATTATATTAATAGAAATGATCTATTATTTTTTGTAAATGATTTTTATCCATTAAGTAATACTTCTGCAGATTCACTAGATTTTCATATTAGTACATATTTAACAGAATTTATTCAATAGTCCTAGTTTACTGACTTTAAGAGAGATAAAATTTTTACAATTGAATCCATGAAGATTTAATATCCTTTATAAATAATCCTCCTTATCATGAAACAAGTAGTTGTCTTTATTCTATCTCATTTTTTTTTAATATCTGTTTCTTTTGCACAGCAAGATGTCTATACCCCTAAAGGTCATTTAGTACAAGCTTACTATTGGCCTCCAGAAGAAGATTATCTTGAGTCTGTAAGAGACTCATTAGATGATTATTACACTGCTGAGTATCCCGAAGCTACCATTCTTGAAACATACGGTGGTTATAGTGCAACAAGGTTATTTAATTGCCATGGATATGCATGGCATATTTCAGAGGGTGGGGATACAATGATAATAGGTCTTGGTCCATTGAATAAACATGAAGAAATATACTGGGAAGATAGTAGCTATACTGAAACAGACTACCCATACGAAGATTATCTAGGAGTTAAAGTGTCTTATGGATATTTTTTCGAACATGATCATTCTGCTATTTTAGCTGATCCTGATACATATGGAACAGGATGGGTTGTTTCTAAATGGGGGCCTACGGTACTAATTCGTCACGCAATTGATGACAATCCAGGTTATTCGAGCGATTCACTTAAATATTATAAACTAAGTCCAAGTATGGCTGGAAGTACTACAAATTTGTGTTATAATAATATAAGAGACTTTGAAACAGATATAACACACATGCCTGATGGTACATTAAAATGGACCAAGGGGAATAATTTATCAATCATCGGTGAGGATGACGAACCCGAATTTAAAGTTAAAGGTGGTTCTTCATTTGGTTGGTCCTATGTAAAACTAGAAATTGAAACCCAAAGTGGTTTTACTTGGGAAAGCACCAAAAATTTCTGGACAGGTGTTTTTAATAATACTTATGTAACTGGGTCCTCAGCAGTATGTCCAAACTCAGTTTATACTTATACAGCCCAAGTACCAGGGGGCCATTCTCCTTCTTACTCTTATTCCTGGACATACCCAAGTAATTGGTATAATTACGGGCAAAATCAAAATTGGATTACATTACAAACTCCTTATTACCCCTACTACGGGACAGTAAGGGTTTCCATCACAAATGAATGTGGATCTTCAAATTATTCAGGAATTACAGTTTATCCAGGATATAATTGTGGTGGTTATTATTCTATGTACCCAAATCCAGCTTCAGATGAAGTGACTATTACGATTAATCAACCTGACCAAATATTTGAAGATATAGAGATTTCAGATATTGAAGTTTCAAATATTATCTCAAAAGATCAAACCACGTATACAATTAGTATTTACAATAGCTCAGGCACATTAGTATCATCTGCGATTAGAACAGGCACTAGTTTTGATATACCATTACCCAAGTTACGTGATGGAACATATATTGTTGAGCTAAGTGATGGTAAGAATAGTTATCGAGAACAGTTGATAATTAAACATGAATAAAAATACTTACGCTTCGAATCAATAGAATGAGGAGGTTGATTTATTGATATAATATCTCGAAAAATAAGTTGGGTAAAATTTAAGATAGGGCAAGGGTTGAGATATTAGAACCTTTATATTTATTGTATTATTATTAACCTAACAAATAACATAACGCACCATAACACGGTCAATATGGGTAAGTTGCTTGTCACGGTTTTTGCAATCGACTCCTGCTCTTTTGATAGCATAGCAATAAAAGATAAACCCAAGACACGCACACCTGCTCCCAATAAAACTTGTGTACCCTGACTCAATACTGGTCTCGATTTAAGTTTACAGCGCTTCACTGCTCCAGTGCTCTTTATTAAAATACTGCAACATATTTCATTATCAATAACTTATTAAGCTTATATCGCGACACTCATCTAAGCCCGGCATTTGTACCCGGACTGCAAAAACACGTGCCATACCTTCCTCGCACCGGGACAGTAAGCTGGCTAAAGTTTATGGACACTGCCCGGATGCTTCGTCAGGTAACACAACCTCCCCATATTGCCGGGCCGTTAGGCAAAATGTGAGGTCGGTGTAAATAAAAACATTATAAA
>CAZDOM010000148.1:0-5651 GCA_964507015.1 uncultured Rikenellaceae bacterium
GTTGAAAGAAGTTCATTTAACAATTCGGCTGCCTTTACCAGGTTTTTTGCATCCTCCTCAAAAAGCGGGTGAAATGAATGATCCTTCGGGACAAAAAATTTCAAAATCTTATCTATATTCATTTACTTGATAATTGATGGTTTATATAGTTGATATTTTAATTTCGACAGTTAAAGACAAAGTAATTAGTTGACTGAATCATTAAATCCGGTAATAAAATCAAATATGATAACAAGAGTAATTATTATATGAAGAAGAGACATTTATTCTTCTCAGATTAACTGTAAATGGAATAATATATAATCAAAACTTAATCAGGTAATTATGATATATTTAAATCTCAATTATTCATTCTACAATTTAGAAATAAATAATCAAAATACTAGAAACAACTAAAAATAATTCTATGAAATTAATGGTTGTTAAATGAAGATCAACCCATTTTAATCAGTAAACCGGACTGATTATCAGGATTTATTATTCAGTTCATTGCTAATAAGAAAATCACGATGTGATTTAACGAGGTTTATAGCAAAAAGGACCAGGTTTTTGCTTTCGTTCAGGATATTCATATACATGAGGCTGTTCCTGGTACTCACTGGTTCTGTCTTGATAAGCTTAATGTGTTTCTTATTAATCTTCACAAGTAATTCGAGGATATACTGCTGCTCTGCAATAAGCTTATCCAGTTTTTTGTAATTCTGTTTTTTGATAATACCCTGTATCTCATCGAATAAGGAACAAATCGACTCGTTAAGTATGTGAAGATCCTTGACCTGGTCCCTTGATAGTGGAGGGTGATTATTGTCAAGATGATCATAAATAGGATCGGCGATGAATTTGAGGCAATGTGCTATTTCTCTCAGATAATCCAGTATCTGGACATAATAATGGCCTGTTTCGATATATTCCTCTTCAAGCTTAATCAAAGTGGGATGAAGATTGTATTTTAAGTCTTTTGCTTGCTGGTTCAGTACATTAACATTGTTAATCAATTTCTTCATTTTCCTCCTGTCTTCCTTTATCAGATTCAGGATGCTTGAGAAGTAAAGCTTTGATACTGATGATAAGATACTGGTTATTGAAGTATTGCATTTGTTAAGGATATTTTGGCCATTCAGTAATTCCTGTTCTTCCTTCTTATCCTGATAGTGCTCTTTCTCAAGGATCTTTTTATGAATAAAATTTGTTCTGATTACAAAAGCCAGAGCTACTCCAAGCGCAATAAGGATAGCTATTATACCACCCCAGTTCAGGAAGAGAGCCATCAGGAAAGAGACTGTAAATGCGATCAGGGCTGTAAAAAACCAACCGCCAATTACAGAAAGGACACCAGTTATGCGGTACACAGCACTTTCCCTTCCCCAGGCACGGTCAGCAAGAGAAGTACCCATAGCTACCATAAAAGTTACATATGTTGTTGATAAGGGCAATTTCAATGAAGTACCTGAAGCAATAAGGATACTTGCAACAAACATATTTACTGAGGCTCTCAGTAAGTCGAATGATGTTGAATCTTTCTTGCTCTTGCGTTTTTTCTTTTCCTTTTTAAATTCAAACCTCCTATCGATAAACCCAGAAAGCTTTGCCGGAATAATCCTGTTTACCATCTTTGATATACCTACCGCACCATGTACTACTGATCTTGAAATAGCTGAAGAAGAAAACCTTTCTGCTCCCTCATCCTGTCTCGCAAGGTTTATTTCGGTCTTGGAAACTGTTCTGGCTTTCTTTGATGTAAAAAGCGTAATAACCATTATAAGACCGGCAGCAAGAAGAAATAATGTTGGCGTTTTAACAGGCTCTGCCAGAGCTGCCATTTTTAAACTATCAGGACTGATTGAGGGATTACTCATAAATTCTCTGAATGATTCAAATCCTGCCAGTGGAACTCCTATGAAATTCACCAGGTCGTTACCGGCAAAGGCCATTGCAAGGGAAAAAGTACCGGCAAGAACAATTATCTTCAGAATATTGACTTTAAAAGTAACAATAAGGAATTGAAGCACTGCGGTAAAGGCAAGAAAGGAAACCAGCAGTATCTGGCTTGTATGAGATCCGATCCAGGCAATTGTTTCCGGTGTCATGAAGGATGCTCCTTTTGCTCCTTTAACAAGTATGAAATATATTATAGCGGTTAACGCAATACCTCCCCATATGGCACCAAAATATTTCATGTAACGTTCATAGTTAAAGGAAAAAAGAAGACGTGTAATGAACTGTATTATTGTTCCGAAAGCAAATGCTATAACAACCGAAAGGAGTATACCTGAAATAATAGCCAGAGCCTTGGCTGAGTTAATATATGTATTGAGATCTGCAGTGGTATCGGGTGAATTTGAGATCTTTATCAGGGAAATCGCAACAGCTGCTCCAAGTAATTCAAAAACAATCGAAACAGTGGTGGAAGTAGGAAATCCAAACGTATTAAATGCATCAAGGAGAATGACATCTGTAATCATGACAGCGAGAAAGATGATCATGATTTCAGAAAAATAAAACTGACTCGGGTGAAATATTCCCGAACGGGCTATCTCCATCATTCCGCTGGAGAAAGTAGCCCCGAAAAAAACTCCCAGACTTGCAATGATTAAAATAATCCTTAGAGGGGCAACCTTGGAGCCAATGGATGAATTAAGGAAATTTACAGCATCATTTGAGATTCCTACTATCAGATCTGATGCAGCCAGGATCAACAGGATAATAACAAAAATGAGATAGATATTCACTTTTTAGGCGAGTTGGGTTTTAATGTGTGGACTGGCAGGTAAAATATCGATATTCTTTTCACCTGGAACATTTTATGTGGCTAAATATCAATTTATTAATTAATCAGGTTCTGGTTTTACCATCGTCACGAAAATAGTAAAATTGAAATGAAGTTCAAAACTAAATGATTGTTAAGTTTTTGTTACATTTATTTTTTGATTACCAATACTGTATGATATAATGACTTTTGCGAAATGATTATCATTTTATAACTTGGCAGAATATTTTAATTTTAATGAATTATTCACTAAATATAACTAAATAGTATGAAAGAGATACGTAAGCTGGACCCTGAGGCACTTTGGCATTATTTTTACGAGATAACTCAAATCCCTCGTCCATCCAAAAAAGAAAAAAAGATGGTTGATTTTGTTGTCAAATTCGGCAAAGATCATAAACTGGAAACAATAATTGATAAGATTGGAAATGTGATCATCAGAAAACCAGCCACTAAGGGGATGGGAAAACGTAAAGGAATTATTTTTCAGTCCCACCTCGATATGGTTCCCCAGAAAAACAGTGATAAGAAACATGATTTTGAAAAAGATCCCATTGAGGCATATGTTGATGGAGAATGGGTGAAAGCAAACGGGACTACACTCGGTTCGGATAATGGTATTGGTGTAGCTGCAACCCTCGCCGTACTTGCATCAAAAGATATTCCGCACGGACCACTGGAGGCTCTTTTTACAATTGATGAAGAGACCGGGATGACCGGGGCAAATGGTTTGAAGAAAGGTTTTTTGAAGGGTGATATTTTGATGAACCTTGATTCAGAAGATGAAGGAGAACTTTATGTTGGATGCGCAGGAGGTATTGATGTAAGTGCCTTTAAAAAGTACAATGAAGAGAAGTCACCCCGTGGAATGGCAGCATATCGTGTAGATGTAAAAGGATTAAAGGGTGGCCACTCAGGTGTTGATATTGCACTCGGGAGGGCTAACTCAAATAAACTGATGTTCAGATTTCTGATGCAGGCTGAAGCAGATTTTGGTATACGACTGGCGAAAACATCAGGAGGTGATCTCCGTAATGCAATACCAAGGGAAGCTTATTCAATAGTCCTGGTTGCCGGTGTGAAAGCAGGACAATTTGAAAAATTTGTGAGGGGATATGAAAAAATGTACAGGAAAGAATTTGCCGAAACAGAACCAACTCTCTCATTTAATTGTAAAAAAATTGAGACTCCTGCTAAAGTGATGGGTAAAACCGATCAGTATAAAATAATTAGAGCCCTGTTTGCCTGTCCCAATGGTGTACAGCGGATGAGCCAGGCAATGATAGGACTTGTGGAAACATCAAATAACCTGGCAATTGTTAAATGTGCAGCAGGTAAATTTGAAGCACATAACCTCACACGCAGTTCGGTGGATTCAGCCAAGGAAGCAATTGCATGGAAAATAGCTGCAGTATTTCATCTGATAAGCGCAAAAGTTACGTTATCAGGTAGTTATCCGGGATGGAAGCCAAATATGGAATCACCGATACTGAAAGCAATGAGCGGTGTTTATAAGAAGATGTACAATAAAACTCCTGAGGTTAAGGCAATCCATGCAGGACTTGAATGCGGAATAATCGGGGGAGTGTATGCCGATCTTGATATGATATCTTTCGGACCGACAATCAGATTTCCTCATTCTCCGGATGAAAAGGTTAATATAGCCTCGGTCAAGAAGTTTTATGATTTTCTGTGTGAGACGATGAAGCAGGTACCGGAGAAATAGGCCCTGAGCCCTGAGTTATTCCACCTTTATCTCTACCAGCACATCATCCTTCATTACATTTGTGCCGGATTTTATCATAACTGATTTTATGGTTCCTTTTACGGGCGATTGAATCTCATTCTGCATTTTCATTGCTTCAAGAATAAGCAGGGGTTCTCCACGTAAAACTGTTGATCCTTCCCTGACAAGAATATCTATTATTTTACCTGGCATAGGCGCTTTAACAACCTCCTGTTCAGCCTTTCCCCTTTTGGAGTTCAGAACTTTCATTCTCTTAAGAGAAAAAGGTGTTTCGACAGTAAATGTGTAACTTATATCATTAAAAAGAATTTCATATTTGTTCTGTCGTGACCGAATTATTTCAACGGGGTATTTACGGTTTTTCCATAAGATATAAATACCATGTTTTTCATCTCCACGAAGCTGAACGATATAATCTCTCCTGCCAATCCTGATCTTATTCTTTAATGGTAATGAAAAGCTGAATTTCCTGTTTTCTGATGAGAGAGCATAAAGCTTTTTTATCTGGAGTTTGTCGCTCATTCCTATAATATGATATATTAAAATTGGTTTATTCTTTTATTAAGAAGCCATGGACTAAGTTCTTTTACGTTTTCGAAATCAACTGCAATACTGTCCTCTTCCAGGTTTTCTTCAACAAAAAGCTTTGTTGCCAGCCATGCGGCAAGCATCTCTTCATATTCACTGTTGAAATAATACTTATCCAGATCCTTTTCAATAAATGATGTTGTGAAATCACCATTCTGGAACTTTTCGTTACGTACCAGCATTCTGAAGAAGGGAAGTGTAGTCTTGGTTCCTTTTATCCATACTTTATCAAGAGCCATCTTGCAATTTTTAATTGCTTCCTTACGGTCTTTACCACTGACAATAATCTTTGCGATCATTGAATCATAACTTGATACTATTGCAGATCCTTCCTGGATGCCAGTATCAATCCTGACAAATGGACCACATGGGAGATTTAATTTTTCGATTTTGCCAGGATCGGGTGCAAAACCTGCCTGGACATCCTCTGCATTTATCCTGCATTCGATAGCCCAGCCTTTAAATTTAATATCTTCCTGTTTGAATTTAAGCGTTTCACCGTTGGCAATCCTTATTTGTTGTTCAATCAGATCTATGCCTGTGACAATT
>CAZDOM010000149.1:0-5643 GCA_964507015.1 uncultured Rikenellaceae bacterium
GATTGTTTCTTGTAAGCTGCCTGCTTGCAATAATAATTGCCTGCCTTGGTTTATCAGGATTATCAGTCTATTCTATAACCAGGCGTACTAAGGAAATAGGTATACGTAAAACTAATGGTGCAAGGATAATAGAGGTTATGGTTTTATTGAATACGGATTTTATGAAATGGGTCTCGATTGCATTTGTAATTGGATCGCCGGTAGCATGGATTTTAATGGATAAATGGCTGCAGAACTATGCTTACAGGATTGGAATCAGCTGGTGGATATTTATACTTTCAGGCATAACCGCTTTTATTATTGCTTTAATGACAGTCAGCTGGCAAAGCTGGCGGGCAGCGAAAAGAAACCCTGTCGAAGCTCTCCGGTATGAATAACCCCCTCTCCCGCTGAAGCGGGATCTCCCCCCAGGGGGGGAGAATAGCCCCCTTGGGAGCCTTCCGCTATTGCGGAACAAGTCGTCCTGCGTTAGTGGGAGGTTGGGGGGTAAAAAAGAAGTATAAAAGTCCCTCTCTCTCTCTGGGAGAGAGCTTGTACCGCAAGGCGGGGGGGATTTAGGGGGTGAGGCAAATAACAGAGAATAAGAATTATGTAACCTATAATAATATAATATGCTGAATATCAAATTAATACTCAGGAATCTCTTTAAGGTAAAAAGCTATACTATCCTTAATGTTATTGGTCTTGGAATTGGATTTGCCTGTACATTTATGGTAATATTATGGGTTAAAAATGAATTGAGCTATGACAAAAATCTGCCTGATGCTGACCGGATATACAGGCTTACTTTTGAGACCACCGATGCAGGGATCACAAGTCATTTTGCCAGGTGCTGGGAGCCATTTGTATGGCAAATGTCCTCTGCTTTTCCCCAGATTGAAGAACTGATAAGATTAGCACCATTCAGGCATACTGCAGTTAAGATCGATGAGGACAAGTTTTACTCCGACAGGATTTTTGCAACCGACACTAATTTCTTCAATGTATTTAATATAGACCTTGTAGCCGGAGATCCGGGGCAGGTATTGCAGGCACCCTATTCTGCTGTAATTTCATCATCAGTTGCTGAAAAATATTTCGGGAAAAAAGATCCCCTGGGACAATCGATCTTATTATCAGGCGAATATGATACAAAGATGGAGCTTTATACCGTGAGAGGTGTGATGAAAGAGACACCCGTCAATTCGCATGTCCACTTCGATGTCCTGACATCTTTTGCCCGACCCGAAGATGCACCATCCTGGGCATATGTTTACCTGCTTTTAAAACAGGGCACTGATCCGTCCGATTTATTATCTCAGATCCCACTATTTATTGATAAATTCAGGAATGAATCTGATCAGATGGAATTTATTCCTCATCTTCAGAAAATTACTGACATTCATCTTTTTTCTGACAAAGACAGGGAGATTGAACCAAATGGAAATATTACAGGGATATATCTGTTTATCACTATTGCCTTTGTTCTGCTTTTAGTGTCATGGGTAAACTTTTATAATCTTAATAAAGCAAGATTGTATGTATTGCAGAAACAGGTATATATACAGCATATTATTGGTTCAGGTAAATGGCTTATCATAGTACAATCAATTGCAGGATCGGGTATAAGTGTAATCCTGGCTGTTGTATTATCATGGATTTTATTTGGACTGACAGAGATTAAAAGCTTTACTATTTTCGAATTTATACACTTACAGCCTGATATGATAAAGCTTTCAGGCATATCGATCTTTATTCTGGCAATTGTAATAATATCAGTACTAATTGGAAGTCTCCCGGTTATAAATCATGTTTTAAAAGGGAACAGATCTTTAATTCAATTCCGAATAGAGGGAAATAAGGACAAGCATATTTTATCATCGTTTGGCATCTTGATGACAGTACAATTTTGTCTTTCGGTAATACTCATTGTTGCTGCATTAATAATAAACAGGCAGAAAGAACATATGTTTTCACTCAGTTTGGGTGAAATGAGCTCGGATATTTTAATATTCAAAAACCAAAACTGGGAAATACGCTCCCGATACAACCTGTTTCGTACCAGGGCAATGCAGAGTCCCCTCATAAAAAATGTAACTGCCTCAATGGAAGAGCCTTCAGGTGAAACACTGGATGCACTGTTGATTGATTCACCGGCTCTTGACGAGAGTCAAAATGAGATCAGGCTTTATGTTCTGGCTGTCGAGGATAATTTTCTCGATTTTTTCAATATTCCACTCGTTGCCGGTCGTAATTTTTCTTTATATAACCCGGAACGTAAAGGCGAAGATTATATACTTAATGAAAAGGCAGTGAAATACCTTGGCTGGACCCCTGAGGAGGCCATAGGTAAACCTTTCACAATAGATTTTAATATTCCTGATATCTTTTATGGAGGAAACATTGTCGGAGTAGTAAAAGATTTTAATTTCAATACGGCAAAACAGGAAATTAAACCTTATGTTCTGTTTCAAAAACCAATATTTTATCTCGACTTTATTGTAAAGATCGATTCAGCCCGTAAAACTGAAGCAATAACAGAACTAAAAAAGACATGGGATGAAGTGTTCCCTGATTATCCTTTTCAGTATGAATCAATTGATGATCTTTACAGATCAACATATAGTAAAGAACTTTCACAAGCACGATTAACCTCTTTATTTTCGTTACTGGCTATCATAATAATATGTATTGGCCTGATATCTTTTACCTCTGTGATTGTAGTTAACAGAACAAAAGAAATAGGGATCAGAAAAGTAAACGGAGCAAGGGTACACGAGATACTATTATTATTGAATTCAAACCTGATTAAAAGGAATATCATTGCATTTATCATTGCTTGTCCTGCAGTCTGGTTTATCATGAAAAAATGGCTTCAGCACTATGTTTTTAAAACAGAGCTGAGCTGGTGGATATTCTTATTGGCCGGATTAATTGTTCTGTTATTTACAATTGTTACTGTAAGTCTTCAAAGCTGGCGGGCAGCAACGAGAAACCCGGTCGATGCACTCCGATATGAGTAAAACCCCCTCTCCCGCTGAAGCGGGATCTCCCCCCAGGGGGGGAGAATAGCCCCCTTGGGGAGCCTTCCGCTATGGCGGAACAGGTCGTCCTGCGTTGGCGGGAGAGGCATAAAGATATTTAAAACAACACAATCTCATTGTGGGGGATTTTTATTTATCCTACTTTTGGTCCCAAATTCCGTTTTATGGAAGTATTTAAATTCGGGGGTGCATCAGTCAAGGATGCCCGGGGAATTAAGAACCTGGCAAATATTGTATTACATGAAAAGGAAAATCTTGTCGTTGTAGTTTCTGCATTCGGCAAAACAACAAATGCACTTGAGATCCTGCTTAAATTATGGCTTGAAGGAGATAAAGCATACAGGGAAAATCTTGATAACATATACAGCTATCATTCCTCGGTGGCAAAAGAACTATTCCCATCGGGGGATTCAGTAAAAAGCAGTTTAGAATCCTCATTTACAAAGCTCGGAGAATATCTGAAGTCAGGTATAAAATCAGGGTATGATTTTGAATATGACCAGGTTGTGTCATATGGTGAATTATGGTCAACAATTATCGTGGCAGAATATCTGAAGAAAACGGGGATAAATGCTGAATTGGTTGATATAAGGAGTGTGCTGATGACTGATGAAAGATACAGGGATGCCAATATACTATGGGAGGAAAGTGCAATAAAGATAAAATCGGTTTTTGATTTCAGGAAATCACATATTTTTGTCACCCAGGGTTTTATAGGGTGTGCTTTAAATGGATATTCGACAACACTGGGGCGTGAAGGTTCAGATTATACTGCTGCTATACTCGGAAATATACTTGATGCAGATAGTGTAACTGTATGGAAAGATGTGCCGGGTCTTCTTAATGCTGACCCGAAATGGATGAGTGATGCAGACAAACTTGATGAAATGTCATACAGGGAAGCTGTTGAAATGACCTTTTCCGGTGCTAAGGTTATACATCCGAAAACAATAAAACCGCTTCATAATAAGAACATTCCACTCTATGTAAAATCATTCCTTGCTCCTGAAACAGAAGGAACCCTTGTAACATCCGACCCGGTTCTACGAAAGATTATTCCAGTCTTTATAAAAAAGGAATCCCAGATACTTATCTCAATATTACCTAAGGATCTGTCTTTTGTTATGGGTGATAACCTGAGCAGGATCTTTTACATGTTTTCCGAGAAGGGCATAAAGGTTAACCTTGTTGAGGCAAGCGCTGTAAGTATTGATGTATGCGTTGATGATGAAAGACAAAAGATAGAGACCCTCCTTGAAACTCTGGAAGATGAATTTTCAGCAATCTATAACGATAATGCAGAAATACTCTCCATCAGGCATTATACCCCTGAGGCCATAGAACGAATTACAAAGGGACGTGAGATACTGCTGGAACAGAGAACCCGTAATACAGTACGGTTTGTGGTAAGAAAGGCATAAAAACCCCCCATCTCCCCTGAAGAGGGGCTAAATCAAAATTTGAAGGTAAGATCTTAGATATCTGTGAATTGTGCCCCCTTTAGGGGGCGATCCTGCTTTAGCAGGACGGGGGTTTTATCTGTCAAACAACAACCTCTCCCCCCGGTAATCATCATTGATTATACCATGATCATATACAATGGTACCATTAACAATTGTCTGAACGACTTTTGATCTGAAAGTTATTCCTTCGAAAGGTGACCATCCGCATTTATATAAAATATTATTTCCCGATACTGTCCACGGATTATCCGGATCTATAAGACAGATATCAGCTTTATAACCCTCCCTGATAAATCCTCTTTTTTTAATATTGAACAATATAGCCGGGTTATGACACATCTTCTCAATGATCTTTTCAAGGCTGAAGATTTTATTATGCCATAATTCGAGCATAGCAACGAGTGAATGTTGAACAAGGGGACCACCTGAGGGTGTTTTAAAATAACTATTTGATTTTTCCTGAAGTGTATGAGGTGCATGGTCAGTTGCAATAATGTCAATTAGATCATTTCTGACACTCTCCTGCAACGACTCCCTGTCGAACATGGTCTTTATTGCCGGATTCCATTTTATCCTTGAACCAAGATCATTATAAAATGAATCATCGAACCAAAGATGATGAACACAAACCTCTGCTGTTATCCTTTTTTCATTTAAGGGCAGCTCGTTACTGAATAACTTCATCTCATCGGCTGTTGAAAGATGAAGAACATGGAGCCTGGTATTATATTCCTTAGCCCATGATATTGCACGGGATGATGAAAGAAAGCATGCTTCACGGCTTCTGATAAGAGGATGCAGCTTCACAGGAATATCTTCTCCGTAATTTTGCCTGAAATTTTCACTGTTTTTCTTTATTGTTGGTTCATCCTCACAATGTGCTGCTATAGGCATTGATGCCTTTCCGAACAATTCCCTGATAGCATTCTCATCATCAACGAGCATATTGCCGGTTGAGGCACCCAGGAATATTTTGATACCACATACTTCAGCCGGATCAGCTTTCATGATCTCATCGAGGTTATTATTTGTTGCCCCGACATAAAAAGAATAATTTATCAGAGAACTCTCTGATCCTAACAGGTATTTTTCATTAAGTGCTTCGATAGTGATGGTCTGGGGCAGCGTATTCGGCATATCCATGAATGATGTTATCC
>CAZDOM010000150.1:0-5430 GCA_964507015.1 uncultured Rikenellaceae bacterium
GTAGTATGCCATCCGTCACCTGCTCCAAGGAAAATGTTGAAATAACTGAAATCATATTTTACTTCAAAATATTTATCACCCCCTTCTGATCCTGCATTTCCTGCTTCATTAAGAATATAGTTGGCACTCAGGCTCAATCCACCCTTACTAAAGCCCAGACTTGTTTCTATGGCATGACTTCCTGTAAGTTTCGAATAATCAAAATAACTGTAATCAGGATAATAATAATCGGTAATTCCCAGTTTAAATCCTGCCGGCAGTGAAAATGAAAGATAAAGATCGGCCTCCTGATACCCTGAAAAATCAAATGATCCCCAGGCGCCCAGTGTAATAAAACCCGTGGTAAAACTCATTTCGGGCTGGATTGCCGGACCTGTTCCGTATTTTGTTCCGCGCCATACATAACTGCTATACAGATCCGCTCCGGCAGTAAAGGGACTTGAATCATCCTCCTGTGGAAATAATTCTGTTGTGATCATCATTACGGCGATCAAAATATAGATTGTCCTGGTGTTTAGTCTCCTGTTCATAATACTATCTACTAAATCTCAGGTACAAGTATACTAATAAAGAGGGTAAAAATAAATTTCTAAGCTATTTCCCCTTATAGACCCCGGTTATATAAGGGATTTGTCAGGAATATTGCATGAAAACGAAACAATAATCCCCGGAATGCTATTAAGCAAATCCAGGGAATACTTTGTTCTTTTTCTGTCTATAAGATTACTTAATTCGGAAAGATTACCAGGGTTACAATGGTTTTTCGAAAATGGTTTCATCTACCGGTTTATTCAACTCGGCATTTTTTACTGTTATAGTCATATAAAATTGTCCGCCTGCCATATCCATACTAATTTTATAAGGAAGAAAATAGCCTTCAAGCTCACTGTAATCAGAGAATGTCATTGTATTGTTGACCAGCATCCCCTGCATTTCAACCTGCTGTATTGAATAAATAAGGAAAAAAGTATTTGGATCAAAATAATATAATGCCGATGTACTGTCAGGTTTTGTAATTTTTACTTTGTGTGCGTCTACACCTGATACAGTTTCTGTTCCCAGGTATTCTGCAGTACTTTCACTTTTGACATAATTCAGAAAATGACCTTCAATATATATCTGATCTTTACCTGAATTATATTGTTGTTCCGGCATGGTTTCAGCTGAATAACTCCCAGTCATGGGATTCATGCTCCAACCGGCACTGTCGGTATAGCAAGTTGAAATGATACTTCCCATAATATCCAGATCCTGCCTCATCCCTTTGCCATTCAGGGTTGTTGTCTTTATTGTCCCCAACATACCCATAACATCAATATCACCTTCAGTATAAAGTGAAGTGATATTAGATAGAAATTCTTTACCGCCCAAGGCCTGTAGAGATTTTTCTATTATTTCATCAGCTGATTGAGCTGATAAAGAACCTGCACATATAAGTGCCAGTAATACAAGTGTAAAATGTTTGAGAGTTTTCATCTTCAAAATATTAAGCTGTTAATATTAAAGTTTACATTTACAATTCTGGCACCAAAAATAAGATAATTATTCATTATTCAATCAAATAAAAAGAGGGTGTATATTTACACACCCTCCCATATATAATCAATTAAACCTAAAACCCCTCGGATTTTAATATTTTAAGATTTGTTTCAAGGCCATCGAGATATATCACAGACCAGGCAAAAGCATCCTCTCCAAACGTTCTTGCAAACCATTCATTCTCATCCATTACAGAGGTTCCTGGATCATAAATTGTTAACCCGGCCATTCCTTCGTAGCCTGGCGTATTTTCCATTAAGGTGACCAGTTCTTTTAATCCCTTCTGAAGTTTTGAGGCAACCGGTACCTCACCTGATTCTTTCAAAGCCCTGATTGCCCAATCTCTTCTGTCAGGGTGAAAAAGAACATCCTGGTTTTTGTTCCAGGCATCTTTCGTTGTCCCGTCATATACAAAGATCAGATTCTGATAATTATTAACCGTCTTTAATACTTCATCAATCTTCTGGTTAACGGGCGATTGTGATGCTATTGCAGGGAGTTGATCCAGAATTGATTCAACCTTAATATAGTTGGCAGATAAATCATAACTGTCATGGATCCTGTATCTTGATACATTCAGAGCAAGAAGTGCCGCAAATATTGAATTTATTGCCAGAAGAAGCAGAACGAAAACCGTATTATAAATACTAAAATTTTTATTCCTTGATGTTGTGACCAGGAAAACGGGGAGAAATACTATGTATGGAATTGGAAGTGCAATTATGAGCATTAATCCTGCCCCGGGCCAGTGCATTATTTTAAATAACATGGAGGTGAATATTATAAAGCAAGTCAACCATGTTATAATATGAAGAGATAGATTCTGTTTGTTCCCTGCATACTTGTAATGATTTATCAGAGCAGCAGGAATAAAGATCAGAACAAATGTTACAAGTCCGATAGTAATTAATATACCTGCACCCGGAAAGTGGTTCAATTTAAATATAGTACCTGTAAAGACAATAAGTGCAGTTATAAAACCTAATATATAAAGTTTTTGTTTCATGATTTCTCGTATTAATTTAATTATTAATTACTTGCAATAGTATTTAATAAATCGGATTCAATACATAGAAGAGTATTTTTCATTAACTCCAATGAATGTAGTCCGGTCATCATTGCTACAGATGTTTTATCGGGAAGCAATCCCGCTAAATTTTCTGAAGCTCCCTGCAATAATGAATAATTCCCGGCGGCACCAGATTGAAGTTCTGAAATGAATTTTGTGTAATTTGATATTTCGGATTCAAGGTTTTGCCGCTGTTCGCATCCATTCAGGAGAAATTTTCCAACAGGCTCCGGAGTGAAGGGATTCGTAAGTTTGTTATATAATATCATCGGTCCGTTTTCGGTCTGACTGATCTGATCCTTAGCAATTGCCGGTTTTCCCGGTTTTCCCTCTGATTCCTGAACCATCTGTACCTGGATATCATTGATATACGCGACTATCTTAGCTGTTTTTGAATGGATTTGCTCCATCTGAGGATAATTCAGGGAATCGTGATACTTAGCCATAAAAAGGTTATTCTGATCTGATTTAACTTTATAAATCATTTGTTGTCTTTCAAGATGAGGGTAAAAACCTTTTTCATAAGAGTTTTGAAGATTGAGGCTAATCAGGGCACCCGGAACAATTATCACAAGCACTCCTATAATCATATAAATGAAATGGGTGCTGACAGATTTATCTTCCTTCCATGTAATCCATGTAAACCACGGGAAAGCCACTCCACAAAGAACTATTAAACCGGCCACCATAAATAAAGTAGCAAGAGGCCAGTGCATAATCTTGAAAAACATACCGGCCAGATAAAAGATAACTCCAATTGCGCCAAGAATATAAACAGGTTTTTTATGCTGTTTTTCGGTATCCTTCAGTTTACTTGCAAGCAATGCCGGAACAAAGAATAAAATACCAAAAAGGGCTGCCAGATTCAGTATTATACCTGCTCCCGGCCAATGCTGTACTTTAAACAAAGTGCCCAAAATGAAGAATAATCCTGCAAAGAATGCAGAGATGAACAGGAAAATTCTTTTCCTGCTGTGAGTCTCTTTCCAGAGGACTCCAAGGGCTGATGGCATAAATACAAATGCCAGGGTAACAGCCCCCAGGGTCATCATGGTACCAGCCAATGGCCAATGCTGAATTTTGAACATTGCCGCAAAACCAAGCAACACTGTGCCGATAATGCCTGAAATTTTCATAGTGTTTTTCATTTGTCTGTATTTTATATCAACTGCATAAAGTGTCTCTTCCTGTATCTCCTTTAATCTGTGTGATCCCATTTTCTGCTTCACCTTCCTGTAAGCCGCACCAAAATCGAGTCCCGACTGCATTTCGTATTCAACGTCGCAACATACATGATCGATCAGGTCCGCAAGCAGGTGGGAAAATGTTATTTCCTGCCGGTAGATATCCCGGCTTATCTGGTCGATATTCTGTAGACTCAGTTCAGGCATAGTCTAAACCGGTTTTAGGTTCAACAATCCGTTGAAGCGACTCAATATATTCACTAAGTTCTTTGAGCTTTTCTGCAACAACGGAATCCCCCTTTGGGGTGAGACTGTAATAAATACGGATACGGTTATTGAAATTTTCTGATTCTGTGATCAGAACACCTTCGCTTTCAAGTTTGTGAAGAACAGGATATAATGCTCCGTAGGTAAGTTTTATCTTTCCCTCGGTCAGATCCTCTACCTTTCGGGTAATTTCATAACCATACATACGCCTATTTTCTTTCAATAGTTTCAATACTATTGTTTTTAATGACCCTTTGATAAGTTCGTTTGATATCATGGTTTTTGTATATATAAATTACTTATATATTGCAAATATAAAATATTATTTTTTAATAATACAAATTTTTTTTAAGTTTTTTTAAAATATTTCTTTCCCCTTATTCTAAACTATTCTGTATCTTATATGTTATATTAAAAAAAAGTAATGAAAATTTTAAAAATATACCCGGTTACAGGAATGTCGTGTGCATCGTGTGCAGCACGTGTTGAAACTTTTGTCAAAACGTTACCGGGTATTGAGAATGCATCGGTTAACCTTGCAGATGCTTCTATGAAGGTTGAATTTCTGCCTGAAAAAATTGCTCCGGAGGAGATGAAGAAGAGGATAAGATCGATCGGGTATGATATAATTCTTGATGAAACAAACAGCCAGGAACTTAAAGAACAATCGCAGTATGATTATTTAAGGAAAATACGCATCAATACCATAGGAGCAGCAGCTTTCAGCATTCCCCTATTGATTATTGCGATGTTCTTTATGAACATATCATATGCCAACTATATAATGATGGCACTGGCCACGCCTGTTGTTTTCTGGTTTGGACGTCAGTTTCCGACAGGAGCCTGGAAACAAATTAAACACGGGTCAGCAGGAATGGATACGCTTGTTGCCCTGAGTACCGGCATTGCATATTTATACAGTGTTGTTATAACTTTTTTCCCTGACGTTGTACAAAAGGCCGGTATTAAACCTCATGTTTACTTTGAAGCCTCCGCAATTATAATAACCATTATACTGCTTGGGCGTTTGCTGGAAGAGAAAGCAAAATCAAATACAACATCAGCTCTTAAAAAACTTATCGGGCTGCAGGTTAAAACAGTTACCCTGGTCTTGGCTGAAGGTGAACTGAAGGAGATACCTGTAAGTGATGTCAATCCCGGAGATACACTTCTGGTTCGTCCCGGAGATAAGATACCTGTTGACGGCATGGTAATATCAGGGAACTCATTTGTTGATGAAAGCATGATAAGCGGGGAACCGGTCCCTGTTGAGAAAACAATTAATTCCGGGGTTTTTGCCGGGACAATAAACCATAAAGGAAGTTTCAGGTTACAGGCAAAAAAAACAGGTGATGATACTCTTCTGGCACA
>CAZDOM010000151.1:0-5427 GCA_964507015.1 uncultured Rikenellaceae bacterium
CCCACTACAGGTCTTGATCCAAATGCACGCAGGGAAATATGGGATATTCTCAGGAAGCTAAAGAAGAAGTCAGAGACATCCCTGATACTGACAACTCATTATATGGAGGAAGCTGAGAAGCTGTGCGACTATATAATCATCATGGATAATGGAGTAATACTACGTGAAGGCACCATTGACCAGCTTCTGGTCGACAACAATTCACTGGACGATCTATTTACCTCGCTGACAGGAAGGAGGATCTATGAGTAAGTTCTCAAGATTAAACCAACTATGGCTACTGACACTGGCCCACTTCAGGGAGTTAATACGGGAGCCGGGGGTCCTTTTCTGGGGTATAGTATTCCCAATTCTGATGTCACTTGGCCTGGGTCTCGCCTTCACAAAAAAGGGTGATATGCTTCGCAAAGTAGCTGTAATAAATTCAAACGAAATAAATGTCCGTGACAGTTCTGATATTTTTTATTTCCTGGAAACAAAATGTGAAGTAAATTCTACCGGAGAAAAAGATGACTACAAGTGGCGCTTTGAAATAAACGATAAAAAACTTGGTAACTCTATCTTTCTTTTTTTTGAACTTGAATGGGATAATGCCATGGTACTCCTTAAAAGAGGAACTGTCAATCTTATCCTTAATGATAACCATGGTAACACCGAGTACCATTTCGACCCGGTTAACGCTGATGCAGAGCTGACTTATCTTAAGCTCAGTAATATCATCGGTTCAGGTGAGGTTATTCCTCAAAGTAAAAATGATGAGATAAAACCGCTTACTGTAACAGGAACAAGATATATTGACTTTCTGATACCGGGACTGATAACACTTGGCGTGATGATGTCAACAATGTGGGGAATAAGCTATGGGATAATTGAAAAACGATCGAAAAAACTTCTGCGCAGGCTGGTAGCAACACCAATGAAGAAGTCCCATTTTCTTATTGCTCTTATAACTGTCAGATTAACAATGAATTTCATTGAGGCAATAATAATTATAATTTTTGCAATTCTGGTTTTTAATATGTCAATACAGGGAAGTATCCCCGCTATGATTCTTCTTTTCCTGGCAGGAAATGTTGCATTTTCCGGGATTGCTGTATTTGTTTCTTCACATACATCAAATACGGAAATAGGAAATGGATTGATCAACTTTATTGTTATGCCAATGATGGTCCTGTCAGGCATCTTTTTCAGCTACTATAATTTCCCTGACTGGAGTATCCCTGTTATTCAAAAATTGCCTCTCACAATGCTCACCGATGGTATCAGAAGTATATTCAACGAAGGCGCCGGTTATGCTGAAGTGGCATTCCCGATATTAATATTATCAACAATTGGTGTAATATTCTTTACTTCCGGACTTAAGATATTCAAGTGGCATTAAAATTTCCCTGATTTTATGCAACAATTGGTTTTTCTTCATGTCTTTTATTTGGAAACTGAACATTAAAAACAAATAAGGAAGAAAATGAAAAACTTGAAGTATCTTACAATTGCTATCTTGTTCTTAGCTATAAGTGTCGATGCCTGCAGTCAGTTCCGGAAAACTGTGTATGGAGATGGCGATGTAGTAAGGAAAGAAAGAAAAGTTGAAAATTTTTCCGGTGTAAAGGTAAGCACAGGTATAGATGTTTACCTCTCACAGGGTAATAACATGAGTATTGTAGTCGAGACTGATGAAAACCTCCATGAATATATTCTTACTGAAGTCAGGGGTGGAATTCTTAATGTCTATACTGATGCAAATATTCGTCGGGCAGAAATGAAAAGAGTGTATGTAACAATGAAAGATGTTAATTATCTGAGCACCAGCAGTGCCGGTGATATTATCGGTGAAACTCCTATAAGGACAGATGAGTTGAAACTGAATGCCAGCAGTGCAGGTGACATAAAGATTGAAGTGTATGCAGATAATATTGAAATTGATATTAGCAGCTCAGGAGATGTTACTTTATCTGGTGAAGCCGGCATGCTTGAAGGCGATCTGAGCAGTGCAGGTGATCTTAACGCATATAATTTAAAAGTGAAGGAGGCTGATCTTAGTGTTTCCAGCGCCGGGGATGCAGATATTTATGTAACTGAAAGGATAAAGGCAAGAGCATCCAGTGCAGGGGATATCAACTACAAGGGTAATCCAAAATATGTTGATGCTCACTCTTCAAGTGCAGGAGGAATTCACAGCAGGTAATCGCAATTAACTATATATTTCCCTTTTATTATGTACCGCCAGGGTCTACCCTGGCGGTTTTTTTGTTATTTTTGTATTATAACCTCATTTAAATAACAATCATTTATATGAAAGAGAATATTAGTATCAACCTGAAGAATACAGGTAGTTTTATTGCATATGAAGAGATCTTTGCTCTTGCCCAGCAATCAGTACGTCACCTTGATACACTAAATAACGGAACCGGGTCAGGTAATGATTTCCTTGGATGGCTCTCCCTACCTGAAGATATTATTCCACAACTCGACAGGATAGAAAAAACAGCCAGTCATCTCAGATCAGTATCAGATACTACTGTTGTAATTGGTATCGGAGGATCTTACCTGGGAGCAAGAGCAATAATTGAGGTGCTGCAACAAACATTTCCTTCATACATAAAATCAAAACATCATGAGATTCTGTATGCGGGACAGAATATATGTGAGGATTATCTGTCAGACCTGCTTGAAATTCTTGATACAAGGGAGTACTCGATAATTGTAATCTCAAAATCAGGAACAACAACAGAACCGGCCATTGCATTCAGGATCCTTAAGGACCACCTTGAAAAGAAAATCGGTAAACCGGCAGCTGCCGACAGGATAATCGCTATTACAGACAGCACTAAAGGAGCATTGAGATCACTTTCTGAAATAAACGGTTATGAAACTTTTGTGATCCCTGATAATATCGGGGGTAGATATTCTGTGCTTACTCCGGTAGGACTTCTGCCTATTGCTGTAAGTGGCATGGATATCAGGACACTGGTAAAAGGGGCCCAGGTAATGGAAAAGGATACAAGACATAAAAAAAATGCTTCTTCCAATCCAGTCCTGATGTATGCTGCTGCCCGTAATCTCTTACTTCAGGGAGGCCGGCCGGTAGAAATACTTGTTGGTTTCACTCCCCGGCTTCATTACATGGCCGAATGGTGGAAACAATTGTATGGTGAAAGTGAAGGGAAAGAAGGAAAAGGTATATTCCCGGCATCGGTTGATCTCACTACGGACCTTCATTCACTGGGACAATACATCCAGGAGGGTCAGAGGATAATGTTTGAGACAATAGTCTCCGTACAAAATCCTCGCAAGAAACTAACAATACCGAAGGAAAAAGATGATTCCGACCAGCTTAATTACCTGGCAGGTAAGAGAATCTCAGAAGTAAACAAAAGTGCCGAAATTGGAACAGTACTTGCCCATAATGACGGAGGAGTCCCGGTAATAACCCTTACAGTTCCTGAACTGAACGAATTTTATGTCGGTCAGCTGGTTTATTTTTTCGAGCTGGCTTGTGCAGTAAGCGGATATATACTCGATGTAAATCCTTTTGATCAACCCGGTGTTGAAGCATATAAGAAAAATATGTTTGCTTTGCTAAATAAGCCGGGATTTGAAGAAGCAGGAAAGATACTTAGAGAAAGGTTGAAGTAGTATGTATATATCTAATATACTATTAATTATATAACATTTTAAGAATGAAACCAGAGCTCAGTAAAGACTTCACATGGTCGCTTGTTGTGCCGACCAGTATGGGAGTCCGAATAACCCCTGTAAACGGACAGCCTGTTTATTGCAGCGATACATTTTATATGCAGGTAACAAGTGCTGAAACAAACGTTGCAAGTGTTTCTTCATATCTGGGACTACCTGTTAAGGTACTTACAACCTTTGTAAAGGATAGTCCAATAGCCAGGTTAATAAAGGATAATCTTTCAGAACGTCATATGGCAGTTGAGGGTGTTGATGTGGAACAGGGAGGTCCCTGGGGTTACCGGCATCAGTTCAATATTGCCGACAGCGGATATGGTTCAAGAGGGCCAAGGGTTTATAACGACCGGGCAGGAGAGGTTGGCAGAAGAATTAATTCCGGTGATTTTGACCTGAACAGGATATTTGTTGAAGAGGGTGTATGTATCCTGCATATGTCAGGATTAATTGCAGCTTTATCGCAGGAAACAAGCACTTTTTGTCTTGAACTTGCCAGAACAGCAAAAAAGAACAGGACATTGATTTCATTTGACCTTAATTACCGTGCATCTTTCTGGAAAAACCGCGAAAAGGAATTGTCGCCAGTCTTCAGGGAAATTGCTGGTATTGCAGATATCCTTGTTGGCAATGAGGAAGATTTTCAGTTATGCCTGGGTATTGAGGGTCCGCAGGAGGGCGGAAAAGATATTGAATCACAGACCGACAGCTTCAGGGAGATGATTGGTAAAACAAGAACACTATTCACCGGAGTATCTGTATTTGCAACCACCCTGCGGCAGGTCATAAACACCAATAAACACCTGTGGGGTGCTGTCATGCATGAAGCTGAAAACTGGCATGTTGTAGAACCAAGAGAAATAAATGTTCTTGACAGGATTGGCGGAGGTGATGGATTCGTCGGAGGATTACTTTATGCCATACTCAAAGGATGGGATCCGGATAAATGGATACAGTTTGGCTGGGCTGCCGGAGCATTGGCTACAACCCTGTCAACTGATTACTGCCAGCCTGCCGATGAAGAACAGATATGGAATATCTGGAAGGGAAATGCACGTGTAATTCGTTAATAGTTAAAATAAATATAAACCAAGTAAATATAACCGGTATGAAAAAAACCACATTCTCCTTTATAGTATTCGCTGCTATATTTTCAGTTGTAATCAGCAGCTGTAAAAAATGGAGTGAAACAACTACGGGATCTGTAGTGACCGTTATCAACAAAGGTGGACAGATCCTTGGATATGATACAACTTCAGGAGTTGCTTTATTGATAGACAAGGGTTATGCATTCAAAGACCTTAACAAGAATAATAAGCTGGATCCTTATGAAGACTGGCGTTTCAGTGCAGATGAAAGGGCAAAAGATCTTGCCTCAAAAATGAGTATTGAACAGATTGCCGGATTGATGTTATACAGTGCTCACCAGTCAATTCCATCCGGACCGGGACGCGGTCCGTTCGGAGGAGCAACTTATGGTGGAAAATCTTACAGAGAAAGCGGTGCAAAAGCATCTGATCTTTCAGATCAACAGATTAAGTTCCTTACTGAAGATAACCTGAGGCATGTGCTGGTAACATCTGTAGAGAGCCCGGAAGTGGCTGCAGTCTGGAATAACAATGTCCAGGCTTTATGTGAGAGCATAGGATTTGGTATTCCTGCCAATAATAGTTCTGATCCACGGCATCGGGCTATGTCAACTGCTGAATATAATGTAGGTTCAGCCGGACAGATATC
>CAZDOM010000152.1:0-5275 GCA_964507015.1 uncultured Rikenellaceae bacterium
CTGATAAGGATGCAGTGGTCGTTTTAACTGCAAATGCAAGAAATACACAGGATGAATTGAACCTGGTTCATGATTATCTTATTCCTGCAATTAAATCCAATTCACCACTGACCAAAAAACAGGATTCCTATAATGAATTACTAAAGAGACAATCAGACCTTACTATAAAAACATCAGCTTCTCAATTAACCATATCCGCATTTGAAACAAAGATTTCCGGAAAGGAATTTATGTTAGATGATAATGATTTCAATATTCAATCGGTATATTTAGCGTTTAATAATGACGGTTGCAGTTACGCAATAAAGAGAGATAACCAGATTTCTGTATTTAAAGCCGGATTGGCAAGGTGGAAGACAACAAAATCACCATTAACATCATTATTGGCTCCCCCACGTAATATTTCATCAAAATCGGTTGATGCAAATTATAGTATTCCTCAGTCATCAGTTGATGCAGCCTTAAGTTATTCCTGGACTGATGATTCAACATTAGAATTAACTGCCCGTTTTGTGGAAGAGAGTCTTGGTGCTCAAACTATCACATGTAAATTTTCAGAGTTCAGCGGAGTGGTAAGAGTTACAATTGAGCAAAGTTCTCCTTCATTTATGATGCGGGGTCCGGGAGGGGCGCCAAGGGTACAGCTGCGTGGCACAATGGTTGATATAAAATAGTTGTTTGCAGAGAATTTGGTTGAGGAAAACTGATACTAATGAATTAACATAATTATAACTAATAATTTAAAACCATAAAAAATGAAAAAGATTCTTATTTTAACAATCGGGATTATTTTTTGTTTCTCCATGTCTTTTGGACTGAAGGGACAATCATCTTCGATAAAGGTCGGGGCAGCAAAAGTAAATATTACTCCTTCGAAAGATGAACTGGGACCAAACTCATTAGGGATTCACGACAATGTCTATTGCAGGGCAATTGTTATCGACAACGGGGTGACCAAAGCTGCACTAATTACTGTGGCTGGCAATCAGAATGAACGTTCATGGAAAGCTTCAACAGAACGAATGGAAAAGGAATTGGGTATTCCTGCTGAAAATGTCGTGATGTCCAGTACTCATTCACATAGTGTAGGTCGTATCCAGGGTTTGGAAGAAAAAATCTTTACTGCAGCAAAAGAAGCTAATGCTAAGCTACAACCAGCACGCATAGGTTGGGGTAAAGGTGTTTCTTACATCAATGTGAAAAGAGACTTAATTGATCCCGAGACCAGGAAATGGTGGGAAGGTCCCAACTATGACGGAGCGTCTGATAAAACGGTTTACGTTATTACATTTGAAGCACTTGACGGAACTCCCATTGCAGTATATTATAATTACGCTATGCATGCTGTTATTATGGGCCAATACGATATGGTATGCGGTGATGTACCTGGTGCCACTTCAAGATATATTGAAGATTCGTATAATAATAAGATTGTCGCAGTTTGGTCAGAGGGTGCTTGTGGTGATCAGAATCCGATTTATTTCCAGCAAACCTTTGATCTAAGAGATATAAGGATAAAAGATTATGCAAAACGGGGTGAAGATATAAGTAATGCAATGCCTCCAGGGGGAGTTGGTTTAGACAGAAGCGATCCTACTGTTCAAAGACTTATGAAAGAACAGGAGCTGGTAAATGATGCTATGGGTGTTATGCTTGGTGAAGAAGTAAAACACGTGATGAGAGGCGTTGACCGCACTTTAGATAAAGCTGAGATTAAAGCAGCACAAGAGGTTCTTACTTTTCCTGGTCGCAGACGCACCAACCAGGGCAGGGGTGGTATTGAAGGAACCTATGTAGACGGTGATTCCGTAACCATTAGAGTTGGTGTATTATTGCTTGGTGATATTGCTCTTGGTACTGTTAACGGGGAAGTGTATAATCCAATTGCAACGCAGTTTATTAAAGAATCACCATATGCCAGGACTATGATGGTTACTATTGCCAATGGATCGGCAACTACCGGTTATATACCTGATGATGCTTCATTCGGACACCAGGTATTTGAAGTATTATATTCCAGGTTAAAACCTGGTTATGCTGAAAGAGGAATAATCGATGGTATCCTCAATTTGATGGAGGAATTAAAGTGAATCTCCTTGCAGTTAGCTGACAAGATAGTATAACGGAATTTTAATTAGTCCCGGTTCAAAGAAGCCGGGACTTATTCTCCATTGATAAAAATAACATATTGTACCCGGGATTCCTGTAAGTAAATCCTCCGGGAATTCGATTAAATAATTTCATATCACTTTCGTTTCTAAAATTATGAATCCAAGTAAACAGGCATCCGAAAAAATAAGACAAAAATTACCATGGATTCCTGAAGAAATACAGGATCCGAACAGCATACCTACAGGTGATATGCCTGGTGATAAAGTCAAGATTGTCCCCCAGCATATCCGGAACGCCAGGATAATTTTTCCGAAATTACTGGAACTGCTGATACCGGTATTAGAGGAAAATCCTTACCAGCGTGCAGTTGTTGTTATTTGCGGAGGATCCGGCTCTGGCAAGTCAGGCATTGCTTCCGTTATCTCTTATTACCTCAATCGCATGGGCCTGGGTAGCTATACCCTGTCAGGAGACAATTATCCTCATAGATTACCAAAATATAACGATGCAGAACGACTGCACATTTTCAGGAAATGTGGAATTGATGGTCTTATCGCAAACGGACAGTATCTTGAGGGAAGACAAGCTATATTGAAAGAGATCCAGGAAAACGGCAACGATTCAAATCCCGAATACATAAGCCTTCATCCATGGCTTTCCATATACCGGAGTGCCGGCCGGAATGGACTCAGGAATTATTTGGGAACCCCAAATGAAATAGATTTTCAGGAACTTACCGGAGTCATAACCCGGTTTAAAAACGGTGAATCCCGGATATTGCTTAAAAGAATGGGAAGAGAAGAGACTGAACTCTGGTATGAGCCTGTTAATTTCAGTGATAAAAATATATTGATTTTAGAATGGACTCATGGTAATAGCCATAATATCAAGGGCATAGATATACCCATCCTGCTTAATAGTACTCCTCAGGAAACGCTTGAAAGTCGAAAATTACGCAACAGGGATGGTGCTACAGACAGTCCCTTTACTACAATGGTACTGGAAATAGAACAAGATATGCTGATTTCACAGGCACCGAATGCAAAACTGATATTGTCAAGGAGCGGAGAAATCTTAGCATACAAAGATTTTGTCAAACTAATGATACAGGAACAGATTTAGGAGGGGACTATGGCTGGCGATGCGAAAATACCGGCATTACCAATAATAAAGTCAGGCCCGATGCTTAATGCATATCCTGACAGTTTTGGCGGGACATTAGGGGATATAATAAAATTTCTTCAGACTCCTGAACTTAAAGGCGTATTTCAATCATTATATATATTACCAAGTATATTCAATACCGATCTTGACAGAGGATTTTCTATTATTGATTATGAATTGAACGAGCTTTATGCCTCAAAGAAAGACCTGGAAGATCTGAATAAAACAGGCATATCACTTAAACTGGATTTTGTATTAAACCATTCCTCGGTACTTTCCCTGCAGTTCCAGGATATTCTGAAAAATGGTGAGAAATCAAAATATAAGGACTTTTTCATCAACTGGAACAAATTCTGGGAAGGTTATGGTCAAATGACAGATGAGGGTTATATACAGCCGGACCCTGAATATATTAAAACTATGTTCTTCAGAAAACCGGGACTCCCTTTGCTTAAGGTTCGTATGCCGGACGGGAAAGAGATTCCTTACTGGAACACTTTTTATCAGGAAGTAAAATATGAAAAAATTGATGCCCATGACCTTATGAGCGTCATGGATATACAGTCTGACTCGGCTCAGAAGCTGGCAGAAAAGATAAATACAGCCTTGAGTGAAGGGAAGAAACCATCAGGGATCGGGTTCGGCAAGTATAAGCGCTATCGTAAAACTGTCGTCGATATGCTCGAATCCAGACGAAAATACCTTGGACAAATGGATTTGAACATTAAATCTCCACTGGTTTGGGAATATTATAATGATACTCTGAAAAAGCTTGCAGATTATGGTGCTGAGATTATAAGACTTGACGCATTCGCCTATGCACCGAAAGAACCGGGTGCAGGTAATTTTCTTAATGATCCCGGAACATGGGATCTGCTGAGAGATATAAAGGCCCTGGCTGACAAATACGGACTGACACTTTTGCCGGAAATCCATTCAAAGTATGAAGAAAAAATACATGAAAAACTTGCTGAGCAAGGCTATATCACCTATGATTTTTTCTTACCAGGTTTGATCATAGACGCATTAGAAACAAACAGTAACGAGTTCCTGATCAGGTGGATCAGGGATATACAGGAAAAGGACATCAGGGTCATCAATATGCTTGGCTGTCATGACGGTATACCATTGCTGGATTTAAAAGGGCTGATAGCAGATGACCAGATACAAAGGTTAATAGAAATAATCGTTAAACGTGGCGGTTATGTTAAAGACCTGCATGGTAAAAAGAACATGTATTACCAGGTTAATGCTACCTATTACAGTGTACTGGGGGAAGATGATGCTAAACTACTTTTAGCCAGGGCAATTCAGATCTTTATGCCGGGAAAACCACAGGTATGGTACCTGGATCTTTTTGCAGGAAAGAATGACTATGCTGCCGTCGAAAAAGCAGGTCCGGCAGGTCACAAGGAAATTAACAGAACAAATCTGACATCGGAGCAGGTGTATGAAGGGCTTACGAAGGAGGTAGTACGCCGGCAGCTATCCCTACTCAGATTTAGGAACAGTTTCCCGGCCTTCGGTTTTGATGCAAAACTGAGGATTCTGCATTCTGAACCATATGAATTGAAACTGCACTGGGAGAATAGTGGATGTATAACAACTCTTGAAGCGAATTTAAAAAACTATACCTTCAATATTACCGGAACCGATGAAAAGGGCATGGTAATGAAGATGGAGTACTGATGAACTATAATGTTTAACCTAAAAATTACTTCTATGAATACTAATTCGCAAAATAAACGAAACCTGGGAATAATTAAATGGCTGACTTTCTTAATGTTTATGATGTTCGCCATGACCACCGATTCTGTTGGTGAAATAATTCCCGAAATACAGAAAGGATTTGGTGTCAATATGACTGTTGCCGGATTAATGCATTATATACCAATGATCTGTATTGCCCTGGCCGGTGTATTTCTGGGATTTCTTGCTGACAGGTTTGGCAGAAAGGCAACTATTATTATCGGATTAGCCTTATATGCTGTTAATTCTT
>CAZDOM010000153.1:0-5274 GCA_964507015.1 uncultured Rikenellaceae bacterium
TATTTACCAGCTTGCTGCATATACAAACCGGATAAGAGAAAACCTTCCTGAGAATATCTTCTCACAGGAATTGATCGTTCTGAATTTAGCCAAAGAGACACCTGACTCCATCTATATGTCTGCTTCGGATGCTGTAACTGACAGTAAGAGCGGGACAGTGCCTGATGACCAACCAAACATACGGATACAATCTTTAAAAGCTGTGTATAATACAAATGATAAAGTGGCACTTGAGATCACCGTGGATAATTTACATCTCAATGATACTGCATACCTTTCATTGTCTGTAACAAATGAAACACCTTTCAGCGGAATTCTTCATAGTGCCAATATAATTCAACAATTTAACCGGATTGGAGAAATTAACGACAGACCGTGTTTCAGTGGACTGGAGAACTATACATATATACTTAGCGGACGAGTGTTGAATAAGGATGACGGTACGCCTGTAAGAAATGCCAAAATATTCCTGGCAGTTGTAGATAGTGTTTCTCCAAAAATAATGTACACTGCCGGAGATTCAGATGGTAATTTCCGACTGTATCTGAATCAATTTTATGATAATAAGGAAATAATTCTTCAGCTTGCCGGCTACGCTGAGAATCCTGATATACTTTGGGATATTGAAAAAAAGAGCATCCCGGATTCGGAAAGTCCTGATGTATCTCTTCCATTATCATCCGAACAGGTGGCATTTTTAAACAGGACAAAAGATATCAGACTAATTGAAGCAGTATACACGGAAAGGATGATAAGTAAAAAGGTAACCGGAACAATATCCGGAGTAAGTTATTTCGCCTGTCCCGACATAATTATCATTCCTGCTGATTATACTGAAATGAATAATTTTAAAGAACTTACAGTTAATATCATTCCTGCATTAAGACTTAAAAATAATTACGATAATTATTATTTACAGTTATTCAATATCAGCAATAAAGCCTTGAGCGAAAACAATCTGGTTTTACTAAATGGCGTGCCATTCAATGACATTAATTATATTGCTACATTGGGCACACGAGATATTTTGAGAATAGAAATAATAAATTCAAGCAGATTTTTAGCCGGAGACTTGACATATGATGGAGTTATCTCTGTCTATACACATGATAATAAGATACCTGAAACTTATATCAATAGCCATACTATGGTTTTTCAGAATACGGTTGCAGTAACTGATGCGGAGAATAAATATGATGAAAATGTAGTGCCTGTCCGACGTCAATCGCGCTTTCCTGATTTCAGGAACAACCTGTACTGGAATCCGGAACTGAAGGTTTATGGTAATAATAATAAGGTAACTGTAGAGTTTACAACATCTCTGCTTGCAGATAAATTCAATGCCAGAATAGAGGGAATTACATCCTCGGGTAATCCTTTAAGTGCAACTGTTTCATTTAATGTAAAATAAAGGAATCTATTATGAAAGGAGTATTTTTTTGTATGATTATGTTATTCTCATTTCAGAATGGTTTTACTCAAACTGATCAGGCAAAGGATGGTCCTGATGAGGCGTATATGTTGAATTTTCAAAAAGGAATTATGGGTATTGAATATATAGTTCCGGATATTAGTTATAAAGGCGAGCGGTATTATAACAACTGGACTTATGGTGATATATTTCTGACAAGCGGTGAAAGAATTACAGGTTTATTTCTCCGTTATGAACAATATCTTGATCAACTGTTATGGCTAAAGGACGATTTCAGAGTTGGTGTCATATGCAAAGCCTGCATAAAAGGGTTTAATCTTTATAATGACTCCAATAATATAATCGCTTCTTTTGTTAAGAAAAGGATTAAGTTGGAATTAGAAAGTGATTCAACTGAATGCTTGCTTCAATTGCTCGTAAACGGGGAATATAGCTTATATGCTCGCAGGAAAGTAAGCAGATTGCCCGATGCACCTAAACTTGCAGATGATACGAGATACTATATTTTCAATAATGATCGGTACGAAAGGATTAAACTATACCCGCATGATCTTCTGAGTGTGAGTTTCATAGATAAAACGAGAATGAAATCTATTATAAAAACAAATAGAATCACACTCAGGAATGATGAAAAGGAATTTATCAGGGCAATAAGTTTATATAATAATTAAATTTTAAGTATTTGATAATCCTTTTATCTTAAGCATTTGTACATTACCGTGGGGGACCATTCTGTGCATTATTACCTGAAATTCCCAATGCTTTCTTTATGGCTGCCTCAGCAAGAGGTGCCATGACTTCATATCCCGCTTTATTTGGATGTATCCCATCATTTGTATATTCCTCTTTCAATCCATTTTTTTCATTAGCCAGGCTTGGGAAATAATCGAGGTAAACACATTGATTCTCGCTTGCATAATTCTTTAACCACACGTTTAGCAGCAAGACTCTCTCTGCAGGGCGAAGATCCGGGCGGACATAGATAGAATCGCATGGAAGTACGGAAGAAAGCACAACCCGGATATTGCTTGCCCTGGCAAGTTCAACCATTGACTGTATGTTATCTTCAATCATCTCGAGGGTTGATGGACCTGTATTACCATTTATGTCATTAATTCCCGCCAGTATTACAACCACCTTAGGTTTAAGGTTTATGACATCCTGACGAAACCTCAAAAGCATCTGGGGTGTTGTTTGACCCGAAATACCACGGTCGATATATGGTTTACCGGCAAAAAACTCAGGCATAATATTGATCCAGAAATCAGTTATGGAATTTCCATAGAATATTACACGATCTTCTCCCGGTGCAGGAGCTCCAATTTCTGCATTAACGTCCCTGTATCGTGCAAGATATGCCCAATCATTTCTTAAACGTTCTTGCATTGCCTTGCGGAAAGCTGCCATTTGTTCCGGTGTAGGAGGTTGCCTGCGAACATTTGTAGTATCCTGAGCCTGAACAGTTAATCCAACAATCAATATGATAATGGAGAAGTAAATTTTTACTATTGTTCTCATAATTCAGGTGATTTATTTAATAGTTAAAAAAAAGTTTTTATGACAGTATTCTTTTTTCCGGATTATTCTGATTCTCGTCTGTATTTAAAATATTCATCCATAAGTTCGAGTTTATCAATGTTTGGAACCGGACCTGTTTCAGGGCCTTGTTCCGGAGTATATTTTAAATGCATTACAGCAGGATTTTCTTCACTGAATTCAGTCCAGACTGGCAGATTATCTCCGTTCGGATCGCCATATTTTGCAAAATTGGTCCAGTAAGTGCCCATCATATCAGACAACTTCAGATCTTCTTCACCATACCTGTTTGGATCAATATTTTCCAGAACATATTTTATTTCTGCAGCATGCGGTGCTCCTCTTAGTTTAATCGGCATACGTGGATTTTCAGGTTGTTTCTGGTCGAAATAATACATAAATACTTTCGAGTTTCCGGTGCGTGATTGCAGCCGGGCCCATGCCCATGATGGCCATGCAAAGGCTGTTTCACGGAAAATATCGGCTGATGAAGTATATGTCTGTTCTTCTGTATCACCAGGGTATGCTTTAAAAATTTTCTCTGCAAAATCACCAAAACGCTGTTCGGTTCTATGTTTATAGTCCTCAGGATATGATGGCCTACTAAACATTCCGCCTTCATCTGAATTTGTTCCTATAATAACATTTACATCATTATATTTCCCGGCTTCATATAATTTGTACTGGTCATCTGGTATTACATAACCATCTGCATTTGGCCAGAAACCGCCTCTTCCTGCTGCCCGGTTTTCAAAGAAATCCCGGGGATCCATTTTTCTTAGTTCTTCAATGGAAGTTGCCCCCATTTGTTTCATAAACTCGATACCTATGTTTTCAGCACCTTTTAAAGAAACAATACCATCCTGCCGGGAATCTTGTTCTACAGGTCCGAAATTACCACCGCTTTCGCTTATTGCTCCTGTGAACAGGTCCTTAGCCAATGGAGATGCACACAATATACTTACAGATATTGCTCCGGCCGATTCTCCAAAGATTGTTACCTTATGAGGATCGCCTCCAAAAGCTTCTATATTCCTCTGAATCCATTTTAATGCTGCAATCTGATCGAGGATACCATAATTCCCGGAAACTTTATTTGGTGATTCGGCGCTTAATTCGGGGTGTGCTAAAAAGCCGAGTTGTCCCAGACGGTAAGCTACACTAACATAGATTACACCTTTCCGGGTTAACTTCTCTCCGAAATAAGTAGATTCCAAAGGAGCCCCCGCAGAGAAACCACCTCCATGAATCCACACCATTACCGGTAATTTCTCACTTGCAAAGTTTGCAGGTGTCCAGATATTTAAATAAAGGCAATCTTCCCCCTGGGGTCTCAGATTTTGCGCCTGCGAACAACCACATGCAAATGTATCGGCTTTTAATACGCCTTCCCACCGTTCAACAGGTTGAGGATCTTTCCAGCGTAATTCTCCCACAGGCGGTGCGGCAAATGGAATTCCTTTAAAGCTCATATATCCGTCTTCCTGGATTCCTTCAACTTGTCCGCTTTCAGTATCGATTATTGTTGATAATGGTTTTTCCTTGCATGAGAAAAATAAAGTGCACAAGGAAAAAAGAAGAATAATTTTAAATGCTTTCATTTATTTAAATTTTATAGTTAATAAATAGTTGAATTTTGATCTTTAATTTCATGACTCAGAATATAATAGATTATCTTTTAACCGGATTATTTAATCAATAAAACCAGTCTTTTTCAAGAAATTATAATACAATTCGATCCAGATATTTACTGAATCGCCATTATTCCTGTAACCGAAACCATGTCTTGAACCTACGAAGGAATGTATTTCAGCCGGCAGTTTTGCATCACACCAGGATGCGTAAAGTGCGGCAGCCCCACCTGTGGCTTCATTCTGACTCGATGCCATAAACATAGGCATCGGGTCATCAGGTACGCCTGCAAACCCCATTGAACCGTAAATTATACCGATAAAATCAGGTTTGCTTTGTTCCGTATGGTTAAAAGCTACTTCAAGAGATAACATACCACCGGCAGAAAATCCCATTATGCCTATTTTATTGGGATTTATTTTCCATCTATCTGCATTCTCACGGACAAACTCGATAGCACGTCTTCCATCATTTGCCGACATTTTTATTATATTTCCGATGGACCTGAGAACCTCTTTACTCATTTTCAGGGTTGAGGTATCACGTTTTCCGAGATCTTCAGATATTGACCGTGAAATTTCCATATTTTTATTAGTCAGTTCCATAACTTCAGGCGTTCTACCCTTACCGCCATAAGTGCTTTGGCAGATCATATTTACTTCTTCAGGGGTTCC
>CAZDOM010000154.1:0-5178 GCA_964507015.1 uncultured Rikenellaceae bacterium
TAGCGGTATGATGATTGTTATTCATCTTCCGTATGTTGTTTATAATGTTTGTGCCAGACTGGCTTTCACAAGTGAAAGATAGAAATTTTTTGTATATTATTCATCTGTTTTATTCAAAAAAATTGTATTTGCAGGCCTGCTTCCTGAAGGGAAAAGACCCCCGTCCCCCGATTACTCGGGGCCTGCCCCCTGAAGGGGGCTTAAAACCCAAACTGCGTTATATTAATATATGTCTGGGTTTATAGCCCCCCTTTAGGGGGGTTGGGGGGTATTTGATGGCTTAGGGGGGTTGGGGGGTATTTGATGGCTTAGGGGGGTTGGGGGGTAAGCTTGTTATGGGGGTTGGGCGTCATTGAAAAGGAGTAATTGGTTTTTTTCGTAATTTTGATATCAGTAAGATTACGAATATTATGAGAAAGGTTGTTATAATAGTCCTTCTGCTTTCTTTCATCCATAGCGGGGCAAATGGACAGCTATGGAAACTGAGAAGATATGAAGTCTCTGCCGGATTAAGCACCACACAGTTCTTTGGTGATATTGGCGGATTCTCAAGGGGGGAAAATATCCTCGGATTAAAGGATATCTCTTTCCGCCAGACAAGACTTACTATTAACGGTAGTTTTAAATACCGGATACTGAGTGATGTATCAGCAAGATTAAATCTTACATACGGATTTTTTCATTCAACAGATATAAGAGGCTCAAATACCGCGAGAGACTTTGAATCAAGAACTCTCTTCTTCGAACCTACCCTGACAGGAGAATATTATATTATTAAGAACAAAGCGGAAAACAGTTACCTGATGACAAAAGGGGCAAATAATCGTTCTCTCTCATTTTTCTCACAGTTCGACCTGTATGTCTTTACAGGCATAGGAGGACTATCATACCATGTTAAGCCCAATGATAATCTTGCTCCCCGTGTAACAAAAGCAGATGGCTTCACTCTTGTCATTCCTGCCGGCGCAGGAGCAGATTTTATTTATTCAAGTTTGTTTAATATAGGTGTGGAACTGGGTGGCAGATATACCTTCTCTGATAATATCGACGGATATTCCTCGATATATTCAAAATCGAATGATGTTTACTATTTCCTGAATTTTAAATTTACCTATAAGATCAAGACAGGGCATAATGGGTTCCCCTCGTTTGTGAAATAACGAGATTCCGGATTCCAGATTTCAGATTTCAGATTCGTAAGAAGAAAGAAATGATACAACTTGTCCCGAAAAATCGGTATGAGCTTCGCAAAGCCAACCGACCAAGGGGAGTCCGATGAAGCGTCAGGACTTCTTCACATAATTTAATACTGCCTTTTCAATTCTTTTTTTGACCCCATCCCATTTCAGCAAAGGATTTTTAATTATAACCGGCCAGTCATATACATCAACTTCATCGAAGTATATCAGGCTTTTAAGAATCAGGGTGTCATTTTCCTGGCTGTATTTGGATTTGTAAAAGCTTAACATGTCGGTAATACTGTATTTTCCCAAAAGAAAATATATGTCAATGAAATCCTTTATCCGTTGTCCACTAGTCATTATTGCATTAAGCTTCATTGCAATAATATCTTCTATTGATAATACAGAATAATTATCAAATATGACCGGTTCTTTAATATATGGGTAACGGTGAGCAATAATATCTGTTTTTATATTACCGATGCTTCCCCTGAGTGTGTTGGCCGCTGAGTAAAATAGTTGAAACCGGAAATCATGACTGATGTTCTCAAGCATTCTGGCAGTATCGAATTCAAAGTTCGAAAAGAGGTCAATGTCTATTGACTTGCGATGGCCCAGATATAATGCCAGGGCGGAACCTCCGGTTAAGAAAAATCCTTTCAGGTACTCTTTGCTTTGGAGTGATTTTATGAGTTTCAGTATTGAGACATCAACTGTTTCCTCATGTAACATTTAAATTTCTTTTTAGGTTTTTTAAATACTTTAGATACAAAATTTAATGTCTTGGGGTCAAGATAATTGATATTACAAAGTTCTTCTAAAACCTCGTCACTGCCATAATAACTGATTAAAAATCTTATCTCCTCAAGGCTGCCGAAACTGAATATCCTTTCGATTATTAATCGTCTGGACATTCTCCCGGCATCATCAGGAATAATGATATCCCAAAAATATACAGGTCTTAACAGGTCGCTCAGTTTCATTTAATGTATTTAATCTTTGATAAAGATACTGAAAATCAGGCTGAATTTTATGAATAAATACCGGATAAAATTGTGGGAAATGCGGCTTGCGGTGTGCGGCAAGCTACATTTTGAATGCAGTATTATTCATTTATTACCATATTCAAACAAATTGATATATTTTTACTTTCAAAAACTCCATGAAAATAATCTCCGTTGTCGGCGCCCGCCCAAACTTCATGAAAATAGCTCCATTTATCAGAGCCATAAACAACTACAATACACATTTCGATACGGGTTTTACCCCCCCTTCAGGGGGGGCCAGGGGGGGTATCTCCCTCTCTCACCCTCCCCCGGCCTCCGAAGCCTTCTTGACCGCCGGAGGTTTACCGAAGGCGGTGGCGAAGGAGGCCCCTCTCCCGCCCTCATACAATGTTGAACAGATTACTCATCTATTAGTCCATACCGGCCAACACTACGACGACCGTATGTCAAAATCATTCTTCGAGGAACTGGAGATCCCTGAAGCCGATATTAACATGGGTGTGGGATCGGGGACACATGCCGAACAGGTAGGACAAACAATGATAGAGTTTGAGAAGATACTGAAAGCTGAAAGACCCGATTGGGTAGTTGTGGTAGGAGATGTGAATGCCATACTGGCATGTTCGGTAACTGCAAAAAAGGAACATATAAAATGCTGTCATATTGAAGCCGGACTTCGTTCCGGAGATATGACAATGCCCGAAGAGATAAACAGGCTGGTAGCCGACAGGATATCTGATTTGCTTCTGACACCTGATTTGATATCATCTGAAAATCTCAGGAAAGAGGGAGTTCCGGAAGAGAAGATCAAGTTTGTGGGGAATATTATGATTGATACGCTGGAGGCAAATCGGGGAAAAGCCGGACTACTTAAAATAAATGATATAATAGAAAAGAATGTAATTAAATATTCAAAGGCGTCAGGCAAATCTGAAATTTGGAATTTGGAATCTGGAATAAACAGCTTTGCTGTTATGACTTTGCACAGACCGTCGAATGTAGATAAAAAGGAGATCCTGGAGCCGATAGTGCGGTTCATTACTGATGAGGTTTGTGCCGAAAGAATGGTGATCTGGACATTGCATCCCAGGACTAGAAAAATGCTTGAGACTTTTGGTCTTTTTGATTTAATATTCAAAATTCAAAATTTAATACTTCTGGAACCTTTAAGTTATCTTGAAATGCTCAGGCTTAATATGGAGGCCAGTATAATGCTGACTGACAGCGGCGGACTACAGGAAGAATGTACGGTTCTGGGCACTCCCTGTCTTACACTCCGGTGGAATACCGAACGTCCTGTTACCCTTCGTGAGCATGGCGGGGCAAGTGTGCTTGTTGGTAATAATATCGAAAGAATACGTAAGGAATATTATATTGCCCTTGAAAAGCCGAGGAATCCGGTACGGCCGGAGTTATGGGATGGAAAGACGGCAGAGAGATGTTTAAAGGCTATACTGGAATATAGGGAATGACCCCCGGTCCCCCGATTACTCGGGGGCCAACCCCCTAAAGGGGGTCTAAAACCCGTACTGCGTTATATTATTAATATATGTCTGGGTTTATAGTCCCGCGTTAGCGGGAGGTTGGGGGGTCATTGAACGGGAAGGCAGGGGGTTGGGGGATCAATGCAAAAGAATAAACAAGAAACCCTATCTTTGATTTTCAAACAATATCCAAATGAAAAAACTCTGCTTTAATAAGCAGCTTATTATATTGATCCTTGGATTAATTTCCATTAATTCATTCTCCCAGGATGTTCCCCATCCTGTGAACAACACAGGTGTATATGAATTTCTTGATGAACTCGCAAACAGTCAGATAATAACTATTAATTCCGCAGTAAAACCTTATTCCAGACTCTTTATAGCGAAATGCCTGGAGGAAGCGGAGGAAAAAAGGGATCAGTTGTCGACGAGGCAGCAGAAGGAGTTGGAGTTTTATATGATGGATTTTGGGAAAGAGTTTAATGAAGAAAGAAATAAGCCCCCCTTGGGGGGGTTGGGGGTGAGTCTTTTATGGCGCAGGGCGCAGGGCGCAGGGCGCAGGGATCTGTTCTATTATAAGGATTCGTTGTTTTCAATAACCATAAATCCGATACTGGGAGGAGAGGTGTTTACGAATTCTTCAGGAGAGGCAACTTACTGGAGGAATGGTGCTGAGGCCAGGGCTTATGTCGGGAAATGGGGATTTTATGCATCACTGCGTGATAATCATGAGAAACCTTTCCTCGGATTGCCGGAATTCCTTACGCAGAGAGAGGGCGGTCATATAAAAGGATCAACCGACTGGAGCGAGATGCAGGGTGGTGTTACTTATTCATGGAAATGGGGTAATGCAGGACTGGTAAAGGATAATCTTGAATGGGGAAATAATTATAACGGGGCAAATATCTTCGGGGGAGGTAATCCGTCATTTGTACATTTAAGAATAGAGCTTTATCCTGTTAAATGGTTCAGATTCAACTATATACATGGCTGGCTTAATTCAATGGTGGTCGACAGCACCCGATCATTCTGGGTAACAAACAGCTATGGTACCGATTACCGTGAAGTATATCACAGGAAATTCATAGCTGCCAATCTTTTTACATTCACTCCGTTTAAATATCTTAACATCTCTGCCGGAAACAGTATTATTTATGATAATGCAACTCTCAATCCGGCATTTCTTCTGCCTCTGATGTTTTATAAATCTGTCGATCATTCAGTTTCATCCGGGATTGACAATATGAATTCACAGATGTTCTTCGATATAAGTTCCCGGCAGATCAAACATCTGCATCTTTATGCAACATTGTTTGTTGATGAACTATCAGTAAAAAGGATCTTTAAAGATGATGAATGGAACTTTGTAAGCTGGAAAACAGGATTCAGGCTAAGTAATTTCCCGGTTCAGAACCTCTCTTTAACAACAGAATTCACATATACATATCCTCTTGTTTATCAGCATAATGTCCCCACAATAACATTTGAATCAAATAATTATAACCT
>CAZDOM010000155.1:0-5135 GCA_964507015.1 uncultured Rikenellaceae bacterium
CTATTTGGATACCATAGGTTTTAATGTAGTGAGGATCAATACTTAAAACCATTGATGAAATTCCCTTATTATTTATGTTAAATCCTTCATAATCCCAGCTGCTGCTTCCGGGCACATTGTAAGAATATGATACATCGACAATCTCATTGTTTTTAAGTAGTTCCTTCCGTACTATATCCATATGGTTATATACCGGTCCGGGAATATCAAGAGTGAGAATACGCTCCTTTTCAAATCCCAGGTCCTTTTCATGCGTATATTTCAACTGGCGCGATATAAGCAGGGAACCATTGATAAGGATCACTGAGATAAGGAACTGGAAGAGTATCAGTCCCCTCCTGAAAATAACAGATTTCCTGCCCCTTGTAATTTCACCTCTTATGACCTGGATGACCTTGTATGAAGAAATATAGTATGCTGGATATAATCCTGCGAGAAGACCAGTGAATAGTATTATTCCCAGCAGAACAGAAATAGTAAAAGGATTATCGAAGTAGGTTATATTAAATCTGCTGCCAGCTAGGTTATTAAAATAGGGGAGGATCAGTTCGGCAATTCCCAGTCCCAGAAGGGTTGAAATAAAACTTATGGTAAATGATTCTATCAGGAACTGGTTGATAAGGGTCATTCTTTTTGACCCGACTACTTTTCTCATGCCAACCTCCTTCGCCCTTCTCATGGCAGCGGCGGTACTTAGATTCACATAATTGACACATGCAATAAGTATTATCACAATTGCAATGGCAATAAAGACCATTACAAGACTGTAGTTCCCATGTATTGTACTGAGGTCACCTGAAGGCTTGTCGAAATATATTTTTTTCAGCGGATTAAGTATAACTTTGAAATCTGTATTCCTTGTACCATCTCTTAAACCCGGAAGCAGATCATACAGTTTTTCAAAAATTTGTTTTTCCAGTGCATTAATATTTACGCCATTTTCTATTAAAAAGTAGGTCAGCCACTGTTGTGTTGAATATGTATGCAATATTGTATTGCTTGTTTCACCCCTTGTAACCAGTGATAGCAGTGCATCATAATTGAAATGGCTATCATCACGTTTTTTTATGACACCGGTAACAGTAACACCATTTCTTCCCGGAGCACTGCGAAGAGTTAATCCCAATGGATTAATATCCCCGAAAATGGTCTTTGCAAGGTCATCCGTCAGAACAATACTGTACGGTCTGCTGAGAGCACCATCAGGACTTCCATAAATCCAGGTTTGGTCAAAAAAGTCAAAAAATGTTGAATCAGCAAGACATATCCTTTTTATATTAAAATAGTTATCGCTGTCATTTCCTAATACTACCTGCTCCCAGAATTGAATCCTTAGGACCTCCTCGATACCAGCAATACTGCTCTGTAAATCGGGACCCAGTGCTGAGACCTGAACAGATCCTTTACCTCGTTCGGGATATTCAAATTCAAGCCGGTAAATATTGTCTCCGTTTACAAAAGACCTGTCGACAGAAAGCTCCTTTTTGACATATAAACCTATAAGTAATGAGAAGGTTATTCCAAAAGTGAGACCAACTATATTTATAATAGTAATTACCCTGTTTTTTGCAAGGTATCTTAATATTGTTTTCAGGGTTTGTTTAAACATTTTACCATTGATTTTATTTTAGAAAAGTATTTGGTGGCTATTAAATTTACGAATTTACATGCAAATAGAGGTCAGTTTTTCAAATAATTAGCCAGTCAATCCAGGCTGAATGATAATTACTTTTTTTCAAACAGGTTCGAATAAAATTGTCTTATATAATTCTCAGGGATCTTGTCGATAGGGTATGCTCCGTGTACAAGAGTGTGTACCCAGCGGCCATCTCTCTTTTCCAGAACACCGGTCTGAAAAACATCTTTCAGACAGGATTCATTACCATTGAATGAACCGCAATCATCCAGAAAACAGGAATACCAGGCAACATCACCGGAACGTGAAAATATAATTCGCAGATCCCTGAACTCATAGCGTGTTCCCCTGAAACCTGGGTCTTTCCAAACCTCTGAGTATTTCTTAAAGTTATCGAGTCCAATAATCTTGCTGTCAGATGTTAACCAGAAATGGAACATATTATCTGCCCATAACCTGTACATGGCCTCAAAGTCTTTTTCAATGGCCCAGCCTATTGATTGTTCAATTGCTTGTTTTACTTCTGCATAATTCCCGGATGTGTCTGCTACAGCTTTAGTCTGTCCGAATGCAGTGCTAATATAAAACATGGTAAAGATCCATGTGACCGCAATTTTTTTTATCTTTCTCATAATAGATGTTTTTATAATTAACAATTAACTACCTTTCATCTGTTGATCCGTCATAATACATCGTATCCTAATCATTCAGCATTATATATAAACTTATAAATGACTCATTGGCCTGTTTCTCCTTGACAGGGGATGTTACAAGCATTACAAAAGCCAGTTTGATTAAGAGGTTGTTCATAGTTATTATTTGTTTTTAAACTAATCAAGGAATGATCTTCATTACTAATGCATCATTTTCGTGTAGATCAATCATTTAACCAAATTATGAAAAGACTGATTAAAAACCAATTATTGTTTAACAAAATGATAGTTCCGGTTTACAACTGATCATTATGACAATATTCTTTAACTTTCGCAGAAAAAACATTATGAAGTCTTATCGAAAAGAATTATGGTTTGAAACACCAACGCGCAGGGCCTTTGTGAATATTACTGATCAGGTAGAGAGATGTCTTAATGAATCAGGTATCCGGGAAGGACTTGTTCTGGTAAATGCTATGCACATCACAGCAAGTGTCTTTATTAATGATGATGAGGCCGGATTACACAACGATTTTGAAGTATGGCTTGAAAAGCTTGCTCCTGAGAAACCCTACTCGCAGTACAGGCATAATGGTTTTGAAGACAATGCAGATGCACATATCAAGCGTACGGTAATGGGCAGGGAGGTCGTTATTGCGGTTACCAGTGGTCAAATGGATTTCGGTCCCTGGGAACAGATATTTTATGGCGAGTTCGACGGTAAACGACGCAAACGTGTACTGGTTAAAATCGTCGGGGAATAAATAACACCCCCTCCCGCTGAAGCGGGATCCCCCTAAAGGGGGACAAACATGTATATATTCTTAGATTAAATTATAACTACAATTTAGTTCCATTTTAGGATAGTAGGGGGGTAAATAAGTCCTAAACCAATTTCATGTCATTTAAAATTTCTGCAATTCTCTGATCGAGCAACTTTTCAGTTTCTTTAAATTTATCGGCCGATTCCAGCTTAGTATTTACACTAAAATAAAACTTGATCTTTGGTTCGGTACCTGAGGGTCTTACGGATATCTTTGATCGATCTTCAAGGAAGAACTGCAGAACATCAGATTTCAGTATATTAATCTTTGACTCTTTTCCTGATATATAATCAGTTGATATTAGTGTTTCATAGTCGTTGATCCTCACAACTTTACTGTTATTGATACTCTTTGGAGGGTTATTTCTGTAAGCTACCATCATTGCTTTGATCTCATTTGCTCCTTCAGCTCCTTTACGTACAATATTGATAAGTTTTTCCTTGTACATTCCATATTCGAGATAGATATCGATCAGCATCTCATAAAGTGATTTGCCCCTGCTTTTTGCCCAGGCAGCTGACTCAGCTACAAGTGCACAAGATGCCACAGCATCCTTATCTCTTACATAATCGCCCGGAAGAAAACCATAACTCTCCTCTCCGCCACCTATATATTTCTCTTTACCCTCGAGGTTTCTGATAAGTTCAGCGAAGTATTTAAATCCGGTGAGGACATTATAGCATTTAACTTCATGTTTTTCGGCTATCATGTCCATTAGATCAGTGGTTACTATTGTCTTAATGATGTACTCGTTGCCCTTAAATTTCTTTTTTTCTTTGTATTGTGAAAGGATATAATAAATCAGGAGTACACCGGTCTGGTTCCCGTTAAGCAGCACAAACTCTCCGTTCTTGTTTTTACATGCAATTCCAAGTCTGTCGGCATCAGGATCTGTGGCCATCACAAGATCGGCTCCTGTATCAACAGCTAATTGAATAGCCAGTTTGAGAGCTCCGGGTTCTTCAGGATTGGGTGATTTTACTGTGGGGAAATTACCGTCAGGATGTTCCTGATCGGGAACAATTATAATATTTTTAAATCCAAATTGTTTTAGTGCCTGAGGTACCAGCATAATTCCTGTTCCGTGTATAGGAGTAAATACAATACCAATATCACTATTGCTGTTAATAACATCGGCATTAATCCTCATTTTGAGTACTTCCTGAAGAAATGCATCATCAGTCTCTTTCCCGATAATTTTAATTTTCTCTTTTTCCCCGTCAAACTTTATTTCACTTACTGATCTGATATTTCTGACTTCATTAATAATGCCTTTATCATGAGGTGCCACAACCTGACCTCCATCGTCCCAATATGCTTTATATCCGTTGTACTCAGGAGGATTATGTGATGCGGTAATGACTACACCACTCTGACATTTATAAAGGCGGATGGCGAAAGAGAGTTCTGGCGTGGGGCGAAGAGATTCAAAAAGATATACCTCAAATCCATTGGCAGTGAATATATCGGCAGTAGTTTCAGCAAATAGTCTGCTGTTATTCCGGCAGTCATGGGCGATCGCTACTCTTATACCCTCGTTTCCACATTGTTTGATGATATAATTTGAAAGGCCCTGGGTTGCCATCCCAAGAGTATATATATTCATCCTGTTGGTTCCTGCTCCCATAATACCCCTCAAACCACCGGTTCCAAATTCAAGATCCTGGTAAAAGGCATCAATAAGCTTTTTTTCATCTTTTTCGAGCATTTCACGGACCTCTTTACGGGTCTCTTCATTAAACTCGCTTCCAAGCCATGCCCGGGCTCTATTTCTGATTTCTTCTATAGGTAACATATTCTTGTTATTATGTCTTATTGTCTTAACCTCTTGCTGTATTTAATTCCCCCTTTCTGACCTCCCCAGGGGAGAAGGAAAGATAACTCCCTCCCCCCTGGGGGAGGGCTGGGGAGGGGGTAAGTTTCATATTATCAGTTTAATACACTTCTTCAAACTGCTTCTCCAGTGGGGTATTTCAAGGTTATAATTCTCTTTTATTTTGCTTTTATCGAGTACCGAGTAAA
>CAZDOM010000156.1:0-5060 GCA_964507015.1 uncultured Rikenellaceae bacterium
TGGGAAGATGGGATTTCACCAGGGAAATGACTGCGCTGACTCCTCTCAACAACGGTAAAAAATGCAATTATGCTTTTGGACTGGAAGTATCTGAATATAAGGGATTAAAGACAATCAGTCATGGAGGAGGAAGCGGGGATTTCTCAACATTTTATCTTCAGATACCTTCGGAAAAACTTTCAGTAATCTGTCTTTTCAATATTTCCACCAATGCGACAGGTCTTGCCTATAAGATTACAGACCTGTTTATTAAAGATAGCCCTCAGCCTGTTGCCCATTCACCTAAACCGGAAAAGGTTGATCTTGATTCCTCCTTTCTACAGGTTTGTACGGGAAAATATTTTGACAATGACTATTGGTTTGAAATAACAATTTCACAGGAAGGAGATCATCTTATATTTGACGCCCCCTACCAGGGAAGGTTTGAACTATTTCCTTCATCAGACACTTCATTTTTTGTAACCTTTGCCGATTTACAGGTAGTCTTCAGTAAAAACGAAAAGGGAGAGATTACAAAAGGCGCAATCATCCAGGGAGGTGACAGATTTGAACTTACTTATCTGGGGACAAATACATCTGTTCCGGAAGCAGAACAATTGAGTCAGTATGCCGGTGATTTCTACTGTGAAGATATCAATGTAACCTATCCTGTATTATTAAAGGATAATAAACTCTATATCATTTTACCTGCATCAACTGCAGAGTTTTGCCATACAAAAGTGGAATCGGAACTGATACCTGAGCATGATGATTATTTTGCTTCACCCGTGAGTGGTATTAAGTTTACACGAAATGCCGAGAATGAAGTCGACGGTTTCATCCTGAAGAATGTAGGCCGGGTTAGGAACCTGACCTTCAGCAAGATAAAATAAAAAGTGTTCAGCGTTTGAAGGTTCGTAGGTTCTTATATTTTACCTAAGAACCTACAGCTAAAAGGTAATGTTGTGTTCTGAAGAATATCATTCCCTGGGTAATAGCCGGAGCAGTAAGACAGATATCATTAAGGGGTATTTCATTAACCAGTTTGAACGAAGACCCATCCTGCAGAATATAAACGGTTCCTTCTTCATCTACGATATAAAGCTTACCGTCAGAAGCGACAGGTGAAGCAATAAAACTACTCGTATTACCCAGCTTTGCCTTATAGATTAACCTGCCGGTAAAAGGATCATAACATTGTACCGTGCCGTTCCAGTTGACATTATAAAGATGGTCCCGGTAAAGCAGCATAGAATGTATATATGATCCTCCCCTTGGAATACTCCATTTCACATATTGATTTGTAGTTTCACCCTCTTTGAGTGTTATATCTCCATGTGTATCCGTACTTATAGCCAGGATGGGAGAACTGCGTCCATGGGCACTGTTGAAATAAATAATATCTTTACCGATTACAGGTGTTGGAATCGGGACATCTCCCCCTCCGGACATCCTCCATATCTCATTGCCTGTAGCAAGATCATAACCACCACGATGCTTATAGCCATTCACGGCAATAATATTCATATCCCCGTTTTTATAAATGTTTGGTGTACACCAGCAGGGATAATCATCCCTTTTCACCTTCCATATTTCCCTCCCTGTTTTTAATTCATAAACAGCCAGGAACGAATTTTCAAGAACGTCGCACTGAATAATAAGAAGATCCTTATAAATTACCGGGGAACTTGCAAATTCCCATTCGGCAGCAGGATAATCGAAGGCAACTGCTTTCAGGATCCCGAAGTTCTTTTGCCAGACCATGTTCCCCTCAATATCGTAACAGTATAAACCTTCTGAACCAAAAAATACCACAACATACTTGCCGTTTGTTGCAGTACTGGCATTGGCGTGTGTGGATTTAGGATGCCTCTTTATCTTTGGCACACCTCTATATGCTGTCCTTTCCCATATGGTTTTTCCTGAGTTTTTATCAAGACAAAATACTTTCCATTCATGTACTGAACTATCCGGCACAGGCATTCCTTCACCATATATACCGGTTTTGATACCCTCTTTATCATAAGAGCTTACTGCTGTTGTTATAAAGAGCCTATCATCCCATATCACCGGGCATGAATGACCGAGTCCGGCTATCTGAACCTTCCATCTTATATTAATCGATCTGCTCAAATCAAATGAATCAGGAAGATCAGCATTATCAAGAACTCCTGACGACATATACCCACGGTATTGTGGCCATTGACGTTCAGGATAGTCCTGGGTACAAGCAGTAAACAATTTACAAAACACTATACTAATAATAAAAGGGATCTGTAGTTTAAGTTTAAGTTTCATCTGTACGGTATAAATGTATGATTGTTTGTAAGTATTACTGTATGAGAGTTATGGCACCACAGTATCGGTAAGGCATCAGGTTTCGGTAAAGACAAACACCCATTTCATTTAGATATAATTATACTATAAACAAGTTATGAATATTTGAAAATAGAAAATTAAACAAAATTAAGAAAAAAACAATTTGCGCCCAGAGTACGTTGTCATACCCTAACCTAATACCCTTAAATCATCAATCATAAATCCGTCTGCGCCTTTATATTATTCACATTTGTTTCCCTTGTTGTTTATTTTCTTCTCCCGGTTGTAAAGGATAATTGAAATTCCTTTTAAAGAACTCACTATGCAGTGAATCGATTTGCCGGAACATTTTTTCCATACGTTCCCTGTTCATGAAAGACTGATCCGGTGAAAAATCCTTTATCCCGGGGCCATGGAAAAAGATTGAATCACCTGAGAAGTTATCACCGAAGAATTTATCGCCGAAGAACTTCTCATTGAAAAAATCATCAAAGAAAGACCTGTCGGCAAATAATGAGTCGCTGAAAAACCTGTCGTTGAAAAAGTCCTCATCATCAAAGAAAGGAATATCAGGAAAGAAATCCTTCCGGTCAAAGAACTCTTTATTACCGTAAATAATTGTGTCATTAACAAGAGTGTCATTCCGGATATTTGAATAACTCCAGGAATATGTTGAATCGTACCTTATCAGGTTACCGTTTTCATCATATTCTTTATTCACGGTAATATTACTTTGAGGTACATTCTTCTCATCTGAATTGCTCTTTCTCTGGTTTGTCTGGCCATAACCATTATGCCCGGCAAGCATTACTGCAATGATATAAAATAACACCTGTTTCATAGCTCTATGATTTTACTGTTGAATATTCTTATCCAAGTAAAATTATACAAAAAAAATACCATAAAGAGTTACGAATATGTTAATAATGAAGCTGTTGTGTTAATGTTGTTTTAAAATTTTAAAAAGAAATGTTAAAAAGAATCTTGTTATGTATTCTTTTTTACCGCGGAGTGGCACAGAGTTATTCAGATTCAAACACGGAGTAAAATATTTTGTATCACATTCCTTGATTAGACTACTCAGCTCCTTTCATTCCCCTCGTTTCTCTTATTTTTCTTAGATTTGAGAAAGATTAATTAATAACAGAAAAAATATTCCCAAAAATCATTGAATATGAAAAAGATACTTCAGTTATGCTGTATAGCCCTTTTTATCTGTAAATCTGTTAAATGGCCAACAACCGGATAATAGTTCATGGTATGAGACTCCGGTTGCATTGATTGAGGATATTGCTTTCATTGCCACTTTATATTCTGCAGCGATAACAGGAAGAGAGACTCCTCCAACACGTGGTATTGATCTATGGTTATTGAATAAAAAGGAGGGTCTCTGGAAAATAACCTCTGTAGTAAATGAAGTAATTCCTTCCGGGCAGGAACTACCTGACGAACCTGAATGGAAGTTCTGAAACAGAGTCTTTACGCCCGGGGTTTACCCTGCAAGGCGGATAGACAGGAGACGTAGCCGACATTAATACTGCCGGTTAAGTATAAATTTAATAACTTTAACCCGGTGAATTATGGAAGCAAAAAGACAGAAAATGATATTTTTAAATAAATTACGTGAAATACTTAAACAGCCACTTCCTCTCAACCTTAATATAGTAAAGAATATTCTTGGTTCGATAACTTTTGGCGCATTTGTCTTTTTCTTTCTTATTATTTTAAAGCCATTCGGATTGCAGGCATTATCAGGTAAAGTCTTAATTACAGTAACAAGTGGCTATGGTTTAGTTACAACAGGATACCTAACGATTCATTCATTAATAATGGTCATCATTCTTACTGAGAGAAACTGGACTGTCGGGAAAGAAATATTAAATACTCTGATAATAATTACAATGATCGGATTATGCAATTATTTATATCATTCAATCTATTCTTCTCAAACACTTATTTTGGTTGAACTAATAGAATTTCAATTAGAAGCGCTGGTCGTTAGTTTTCTTCCTATTTCCCTTTATACAGTGTTAAGACAAAATTATCTACTTAAAAAATATCTAAAGGAAGCGGAAGAAATTAACCGGAAAGCAAGCTGGAAATTTTCTGATAACAGGAATGATGAAGCAGTTGTCATTTCGGCCCAAAACCCAAAAAATGATTTTTCATGCAATTTCAGTGATATATTGTTTTTTCATGCGTTGGATAATTATATTGTTATTCATTTCATTAAGGATTCAAATTATTTAAAAGAAGTAATTCGGACAACACTAAAGAAAGCCAAAGACGATCTTAATGAATATCCCAATTTTTTCCACTGCCATAAAAGCTACATTGTAAACCTTGATAAAGTGATAAAAGTCAGCGGAAATGCGCAAGGTCTGAAACTTCATTTTGATCATGTTAATGAAATCATACCGGTTTCACGTCAGTTGCAACAGGAATTCAAGCATATTTTTGGCATAAATTGATAAATCTCCTGACTTTAGGATATAATAATCTTCAAAGTCATCGATTATTCTATGCCCTGAGGATTTCCTGAACTAAGCAATTATCTGCAACTTGCCACATTTTTTTGCCAAACACCACTTATAATTGGCAAGCCCTTTTATCTTCTGTACTTTACCGATAATTAAAAATTTATATAAAATGAAACACATATTTATTTTATTGCTGCTGAGCAGCTTCCTGGCTACTGGTCAAAGCCAGACAGAATCATTACCGAAACCAACAGGAAAGTATTTTGTTGGAGTAACCTACCT
>CAZDOM010000157.1:0-5040 GCA_964507015.1 uncultured Rikenellaceae bacterium
CTGACCAGTACAAGAATTAGAAATGCTATATATAACCTGACCCTCATAGAAAAATGTTGCGCAAAAGTACAATATATTTTTCAAATCAGTTATAAAAACGGGTTTTTTATACAATTATTCTGAAGAGAAAAAAGAAAATCCAAATTAGGTATAAATAGGTATCAGAAGGTTCCTGTTAATCCTTATTTTTGTACAAAACATACACATACAAAGAAATCATGGATATTTTTGACAAAATCAAAGCTAACAGAGGTGAATTAGGACAGTATTCAGAAGCCGGTGATGGTTATTATTTTTTCCCAAAACTTGAAGGTGAAATTGCTCCAAGAATGAGATTCTGGGGTAAAGAGGTTCTTAACTGGAGCCTTAATAATTACCTCGGACTGGCAAACAATCCTGAAGTGAGAAAAGCTGATGCTGAGGCAGCCGCAGAATATGGTTTAGGTTACCCCATGGGGGCAAGGATGATGTCAGGGCAAACAAGCAAACATGAAGAATTTGAAAGAATGGCTGCTGAATTTGAGGAAAAAGAGACAGCCTATCTGCTCAATTATGGTTATATGGGAATGGTCTCTATTATTGATGCTCTGGTTGACCGACGTGATGTAATAGTATATGATTCTGAATCACATGCATGCATCATGGATGGATTGAGACTGCATTTCGGGAAAAGGTTTGTGTATGCCCATAATGACATGGCCAGCTGTGAAAAACAGCTTCAGCGTGCAACAAAGCTTACCCTGGATTCCGGTGGAGGAATATTGGTTATTACCGAGGGTGTTTTCGGAATGGCAGGTGATCTGGGTAAACTTGATAAGATTGCAGCCCTGAAAAAGAAATACAATTTCCGGTTTCTTGTTGACGATGCTCACGGATTTGGCACAATGGGAAAAACAGGCGCAGGCACCGGTGAACATTTTGGAGTCCAGGATCAGATAGATGTCTATTTTGCCACTTTTGCCAAATCAATGGCAGGGATAGGTGGCTTTGTAGCAAGTACAAAAGAGGTTGTCACATACCTTAGATTTAATCTCAGATCACAGATTTATGCAAAAGCTTTGCCAATGGCAATGACTATAGGTGCCATCAAAAGACTGGAATTAATTAAAACTCATCCTGAATATAAGGAGAGACTCTGGACTATAGTAAATGCTCTTCAGGAAGGACTGAGGGAAGCTGGTATGGATCTCGGGAGAACAGAATCTCCTGTAACACCGGTATATTTCAAATGCCAGCTGTTCCAGGTTACACAGCTTATTTATGACCTGAGGGAAAATTATGGTATCTTCTGCTCGGTTGTTATTTATCCTGTTGTTCCAAGGGATGTGGTTATGTTACGCCTGATACCTACAGCATCACATTCACTTGAAGATGTAAAATATACAATAAATGCCTTTAAGGAAATCAAAAGAAAGCTCGATAACAATCTGTATCCTAATGAGGTACCGGATTTTTCAAAATAAAAACCTGAATCCGTAGAATTTTAAAGAGGGTGTCTCAAAAAGGCACCCTCTTTTTAATGTAATCCCCTGATCGTTGCTATTGAATTGAACAATATCCCTTTCAAATCGTTTAATATAAAAGTTTGATCACTTCCCAGAATGAAATCCGGACATAGTTATTTATCATCAGAAAGAGTAAATCTTTTAAAAGGCTATAATATGCTTTTATATTTTGCAGGCAGCATGATAATGAATGAACCTACAGATGAGTGTATAATAGATTTCTGGGCCCGGGGCAATCTTAAAAAACTACCTTTATCAAGTCTGAATCCAAGGTTTATTGAGGCTGCCACAATTCTAAGAGATTCATGTATAGAGAAGGAATTATGTCGCGAAATGCTGGTAAAAGACTTTAACAGACTCTTTTCTCAGTCCGGACTGCCTCTTGCTCCGGCCTATGCTTCTGTCTATTTGAATAGCAAATATATAAACGGATTTGCCGATGAAAAGATAGGAGAGTATTATAACTCATTCGGATGGGAATACCAATCAAACCAAAAAATAGCGAATGACCATCTGGGTATCGAACTCTTATTCCTGACAAGAATGATGGACAATTATCTGAAATCCGAAAATGATCTTTCCTTTTATAAGACACGAAAAGCGATTATACAGTTCCTTGACCTTTATCTTTTTTCATGGATACCAGACTGGAACAAAGATGTTCTCAGCCAGGCTAAAACCCTATGCTACAAAGGCATATCAACTCTTTTATATGCTTGTACCGAAGATATTTATGATATCCTGGCATCTTCCGGAGAGGTCAGGGAAAATGCCTAGAAATTAGGGTTAAAGAAGCTTATTATTGCTCCGATATAATATTCTCTCCAGCCGTCAGCAATTTCAGCAAAATCTCTGTCAGGGATATTTGTTTGTTCAACGGTAACCTGGCAATCCTGACTTCCCGGTTCTATAGTAATTGTCACTATTGATTTCTCCGGCTGATCACCGAAATACCATTCCTGGACAATTTTCTTATTTTTTATAAATTCCAGGTTCAGACCTGTTATATCACCCTCCCATAATGAGAACTCGCTTCCGGGTTCTTCTGACATTACTGCCGGATAGCCCGACCATATTTCTATCGTATACGGGTTAGTCAGTGCTGAGTATACGTCGGAAGGTTCAGCATTTATTTTGAAAGTCTTCTGGAATGTTTTCATGATATTACTTTCGTTCGTTTACATGTACTCATCCCCCCAGCCCCTACTCTGCTAAAGCAAAGAGGGGGCTGGGGGGATGAGTAATTGAGTTCCACAGAGCTATTATTTAGTTTCCGATAAATAACGTTCCGCATCAATTGCAGCCATACATCCTGATCCGGCTGCCGTTACAGCCTGCCGGTAGTGAGGATCCTGTACATCACCGGCAGCAAAAACACCCCGAACATTTGTTTTTGAGGACCCGGGTATTGTCTTTATATAACCGGTTTCATCAATATCAATATATTTCTTAAAAATATCTGAATTGGGAGTATGTCCTATTGCCAGAAAGAATCCGTCAATCTTTATCTTTACAATCTCTTCCTGAGGAGTACCTTTTTTCTTTACAAGCACTGCTCCTTCCACTCCTTTCTCTCCAAACAAATCGAGAGCCTGGTGTTCCCAGAGGACTTCAATATTAGGTGTATTCATAACTTTCTCCTGCATCGTCTTTGAGGCCCTCAGCACATTTCTGCGTACAATCATATAGACCTTGTTGCAAAGACCGGCAAGGTATGTTGCCTCTTCAGCTGCCGTATCACCTCCACCCACCACAGCAACATCTTTCTGCCTGTAGAAAAATCCATCACATGTTGCACAGGCAGAGACTCCCATACCTGCATATTTTTTTTCTGCTTCCAGACCCAGATATCTTGCAGTTGCACCAGTTGCAATTATAACTGCGTCAGCCTCTATCTGCTTATTATTATCAATCGTGATTTTGTGTTTTACTCCTGAGAAGTCAGCATCAGTAGCTACACCGAAACGGATATCAGTACCAAATCTTTCCGCCTGCTTCTTAAACTGTTCCATCATTTCGGGTCCTGTAACTCCCTCCGGATAGCCCGGGAAATTATCGACTTCAGTTGTGGTAGTCAGCTGTCCTCCCATTTCCATACCTGTATAAAGTACAGGCTTCAGGTTCGCCCTTGAAGCATAAATTGCTGCTGTATAACCTGCTGGTCCGGATCCGATAATCAGGCACCTTGTCTTCTCAATATTCTCAATATCTGCCTTTTCTGAGTCAGATTGAAGATCCATCGGTTTGAATATATCCATAAATTCGTGTGATTAAAATTTCTTGTAAAAATAACAAAGAAATTATAAAGATGGTACAGGGTACACGGTACACGGTACAGGGACGGAAAGAAAACAGTATTAGTTTTCAATTTTTATCAGGAGGTGGTTATCACCCAGCACCCGGAGAGTTACACCACCTGGTTTCTTTACATCCGAAACACTCAAATCACAGAGACCCCATCCGTGAGATGCAATAAAATGACTAAACTCATCCGGATCATTAATTATGACTGATATTGTAGTGTTTTCTTCTGTTGTAATTATCATTGCAGTATAATCCGTGATTTCAGAAAAATAATCTTCCCATACCGGGGCACCATTCATTAAGCCAAGTTTACCTCTTACCAGAACGGAATGTTTTATTATATCCTTATGGTTATAATCTGGTATAAAATTCTGCAGATTAACAGAAGGTTCACTTATTTTTCCAGCTATTATAGTTCCTGCTTTAAGCGAGATCAACGAATCGGCACTTGTACCTGATTTATTTATTATACTTATGTAATAAGATCCTTTACATATCTGTAGCTGATAACGTGTCTGACATGTATATTCTGCTATTGGAGGATTGCTCAGGCATTTGTATTTTGATACTGAGTAAATGCCATAAGCCTCTTCGGGTCCTGTCATTTTAAAAATCTCGCATTTATAATGACCATCGTTCAGATCGAATTCGGTTATCATTGCATTCTCTATTCCGTATTCTCTGTATAATTCAGCGCCTCCGTTCATATAGCCAAATAGTGATTCGCCTGTGAAGTGCCGGCCTGGTTTGAATTCAGCTCCGGGAAGATCCTTCTTGTCAATGACAGGAAATCCTTCCGGGATCTGTGAATAGCAGGAGAGGGAAATGAACAGGAAAAATATGTAAAGAGACTTAAACATTGGTTGCTGGTTGTCATGTACCCACCCCCCAGCCCTCCCGATCTGACTATTGGGAGGGAGTTGGAAGCCGGTTATATCAAACTAAAAGTCTTCAATTCGATCTTATCTTTCTCCCATATTCCCAGGTCCAGGTCTGCTGCCATTTTCAGAAATGCAAGTACCTCAGGGTTGGGAGTTTTTAGCAGTCCTTCAGCAATTCGTTTCTCAGCAATTATATCGTATGCGATCCTGTCCATAGCCACCGGATCTGATCCTGCAAGAACAGTATTGTAATTACATATGAACTGGGGATTAGCTCCGGGACCTCCGTTAAAACAACCTTTCAGTCCGTCAGTTATATTCAGTACCACCTTATCGCGCAATGGAGCAAA
>CAZDOM010000158.1:0-5032 GCA_964507015.1 uncultured Rikenellaceae bacterium
GGGCATTTAAAAAGTTACCATCTACTATTTTGAATTCCTTTGGAGGTTCCGGCTCCGGCTCTGGTTCAGGTTCCTCCTTTTTGCATTGGATCAGCAGAGTCATGACAAGGATGTATAATATAAACCTGACTATTACCCTCATGATGTATGGAAAATAAATTATATTATCTGCAAGCTACAAATTACAAACAGTATATGAAAGCGGAATAAAGAAGAAAGTTCTTTATTTCTTTGTTATCTTTTTCGGAAGTGTAAACCTGAATATGGAACCCTTATCCTGGTTGGAGGAGAACCAGATATCTCCACCGAGTAGTTCGACATAGGCTTTGGAAATTGCGAGACCAAGGCCTGTACCCCCATAGCTTCTCTGTGGAGTATTGTCTCCCTGGAAGAACCTGTTGAAGATATTTGCCTGCTGCCCGACAGGAATACCTATTCCGGTATCGGAGATAAAAAACTCGATTTCGGACTCCTTATCCTGGTAACCGAACTCAACACTCCCCTCACTCGTAAACTTGATGGCATTGCTTACAAGATTCCTGAGCACCTGTGTTATCTTGTAACTGTCAGTATACAAAGTCAATTCTTTGCCGTCCGGAGTGATGATATAATTGAGTACCAGACCTTTTTCAGATGCTAAAGTACTATATTGGTCATATATATCCCGGAATATCTGATTAATATTGACATAGTTACAATTAACCTTAATAGTCTTTGATTCAATTTTAGATATCTCAACAATGTTGTCTATAATCTCCAGCAGGTGGTCGGAACTCCTGGAAATGATCTCAAGATATTCCTTTCTTTTTTCGGGACTCTCGGAATACTCTTCAAGGAGTGTTGAAAATCCTACAATGGCATTAAGAGGGGTCCTTATTTCATGCGAAATATTGTGGAGGAAAGCAGCTTTCAGGCGTTCGCTCTCATCGGTCTTATATCTTGCATCAATTATTTTTTCAAGGATGTGTTTCCGGGAATTGTCGTCATAAAGAACACCAACAGCGCCTATAACCTTCCCGGTCTCATCATCAATCATCGGAACAGATGTATCCAGTATCCATCTTTTACCTCCGCAGGGAAGCTTCACAAGCACTTCAGCCATGTATTTCGTTATTTCACCATTAAGAAATTTCATGCGTGAACTGATACGATCAGCTGGTATATCATCAGAAAGAGGAATAATTTCTTCTGTCATCTCATGGAAGAGTTTTTCAGTTAAATCTCCGGGCGCGATATTAAGAAGTCTTCTTATCCCAGCCCCCGTATTGAGATAAATTCCTTCTCCAATCTGCGGCCCGAAGATTAACTGAAAAGGTACACCATCACTTTTTTCGGTTGCCTCCATAAAAAAAGTATCGGCACCCGGGATTTTTTCCTTCTCATCCCCGGTGATGTTGTAACCATGATTGTACTGTGACTTCTCCATCCTCATTTAAATTCAAATCTTTTCTGTTCCGGTATCATCCATGTACCGGAAATATATCAATACTTCACCCCTCCCATTTTTATGGAAACAGTAAAGTGCATAATATCAACAACATGCGAAATCATGCCGGAATCTCCCTTATTTAAATCATGATATTATTAAGAATGGTACCAAATTGTTACCATAAAAAAGCACTTTTTTTTGGTTAAATAGAAAAAAAGTCTAATTTTGATGTGCTGTCTTTTTGCCCCCGCGAAAAATATCAGCATCAGTGAAAGAATATACCGACAACGAAATCATCGAATGTCTGCGTAACCGTGAGAGTTATGTGGTGCATTATCTTTCTCATCAATGCCTTCCCATGATTAAGTATATGGTTACCCATATGGGTGGCAATTATGAAGATGCAAAGGATATTTTCCAGGAGGGTTTGATGATAATCCTTGAGAAAATCGATAACAGGGAGTTTGCCCTTACCTGTAAATTCAGGACATTCCTTTACTGTATATGTGAGAATCTGTGGAAAGCTGTTTTGCTCAAGAGGCAGACAGTTGCCAATTATCTTCAAAAAAGAGTTGAAACTGAAGAGGAAAAAGACTTTTCAGAACAGATGGACGATGATCTGCACAGGGAGATATTCAGGAAAGCATTTGATATGCTGGATAGTGCCGGAAAGAAGATACTGAAACTCTACTGGGAAGGATTCTCACCTCAGGAGATAGCTGTAAAGCTGAATTATACCTATGGATATGTAAGAAAGAAGAAAAGTGAGGCACAGGCGGAACTGGTAGAAAAAGTAAAACAACATCCTGATTACAGGAGTTTGAAAATATCAGAGGAGATTTCTAAGAATAGAGTAGTTTGTTGAGAGAAAGTAAGGATTAAGTACAAAGTAAGAAGAAGGATGTACAGAAAAAAAAGAAAGAGAATAGTATATTTATTACATTGTGATGAATAGTAGTTACGGAAATATTAACGGCAAGGAACCGGAAACTGACAGATGGAAAGATGATTCTTTTTCACCGGAGGATAATGTATTGCTGGAAATGATTGGCAATAACCTTAAGGCCGAACTTGATATAGAAGAGGTGAAAAGCGATCCTGGTTATGAAGTTACCTCCAGGAATGTTAAGATCATATTATCGGATTATAAGAGTAATACCGTAAAAATAAAAAACAGGGAGTTTATTACAAAGGCTATTGCCTCTGACGGACAGGAGGAATGGAATATAGAAGAGGAGATTAATAAAATCAAACATGAGATTAACCACAGCAAGTTGGATGAAATATCCTCAGAATGGGTAAAGGATTGGCATGAGAAAAAACAGAGCGGAGGAAAACCAGATGCCGTAAAAGAAGAGATACGTGAATATATAACCTCTGCCCTGAGCCATGATGAAGAGGTTGGAGAACCTGAACCTGAGATAATAAGGAAAAAAGGAATAGTCAGACCTCTTGTTATCAGATATACTTCTGTTGCCGCAGCAGTGATTACAGGAACCATTATTATATTTACCACCCTGTTACCCGGTAATGATCCGGGGAAAATATTTCACAGGTATTATGAACCTGTTCAAGCAGTTTCACCGGTAACTAGATCTGTAACTACCAATTTAACAGATACCTGGACAGCAGCAGTAATGGACTATAATAATGGTGATTATGAAGCTGCAAAGATTGAATTCTCCGAGCTGAGTAACCTTGACCCTTTATCAGCCGCACCACGCTTTTATCTGGGTGTGACACTCCTTGGACTGGAAGATTACAGCCAGGCAGCATCTCTCCTCTCCGGTGTCACCGAAGAACAGGCAGAATTTGCAAAGGAAGCAAGATGGTACCTGGGGATGGTATATCTTCAGCAGGGTAACGTTAAAGCTGCATCGGAATGTTTTGAAATACTGGCACAATCACCCGGATATTACAGCGAACGGGCAGAAAAGATTCTGCGACGTCTAAGATAAACTGCCCCGAAGCCAGCCAAAATTATCAGGGCTGTAATAACAATCCATAACTTTTTAAATACTACAGGTGAAGCATCACCCTGTATTTCATATGGAGCCCAGTAACATGGATCTGAAAATGATGGCGGCGTACTACCAAGGTAATCAAGTTTTGCCATCTGTAATGAAATATCCTTCGGGTTGCCGCGGGAAAGGTATTTGTAGAAGTCTGTTATTATGCCGGAGCTTTTTTCATCATTCACCTCCCATGAGGTCCTTACTACCGACGATGCTCCTGCCAGCATGAAACTGCGTGCCATGCTCATGAGTCCCTCACCGTGATAGAGAGTCCCTGAACCTGAATTGCATGCGCTGAGAACAACCATGGGAGATTCTATTCGTATAAGGCTTATTTCGTAATTGTATAGCTTGCTATATTCAAGGGTATCATTTTCGGTATCGAATGCCAGCCAGGAATATTTTGAATTTACAGTATCAGACACAGAATGCATTGACAGGTGGAAGATTGCAGGCTGCCGGATAGCATTCCTGAAGTTTGTCTCGGTAGCCATACTGCCTTTATAATATTTTCCCCTGAATCGTCTTAATATTGTTTTTATTTCATTGTCGGCACCGGGTAGTCCTGCTGAAGCTGATACGGAGGAAGTGATGCTACCATATTCGGGTGAAAATGCCGTCACCCTTACCCCTGTTATACATTTCCCGGATCCTCCAAATAGCAGTGATGATGAAAAACCGTATGAAAATGCATACTCGCGAATTAGAAACTCAAGATTCTCAAAATCAAATATTTCAGCTGGTGGCTCGACCTTCAGGAATGCTTCGAAAGGGAGCCATGATATCTCTTCATCAGGGATGATAATGAGTCTTTTACCTGTAAACAACTCTTCTACGGGCACCACCAGGTTTTTGTACATATAATAAAGTGCTCCTGTGTAGTCTATATATTCACCTGTTTCCCGGGATGGAGTATTATGATCCCTGATAATCTTTGCATTTTCAAGGAAAAGCGAATCGACGAAAATCCGGTGGAAATCAATATTATCGCTGGTGATAACGAAAGTATATAGCGCTCTCTTCCCCTCTTTATAGCTGTTTGATATCAGGTAATCGATAATTGAGACATCCCGGTCAAGCTTTCCCTGTATTTCATTTACTGTAAGAGGTTCTGTTTTATCAAGAAGCTCCTTCAGTTCCGGATGATTGATGTTAATCCCCTCTTTAATATTCTCCAGTTCGCGGTTCATGTCAAAGAGGGCATCTTTCCACAGAGATATTTTGTTGATGTCAGGGCTGACCTTTTGTGATTCCTCAAGGATGAAATTATTATATGCGGCAATACCTGCTGAGAGCTCTGTTTGTTTACTGTATATAGTATCATTGAGACCTGAGGCTGCCATGAGTTCATTTTCGGTTATCTCGTTCCTGAGTACTGCTGATTTGGCTTTGGCAACTATATCATACATATTTATTATATATGATCTGTCTGAGGTATGATCATAAAGCGTACCTGCAATATGAAGTGCAGCCATGTATGTCTCTTTTTCATTCTCTGCCAGGTACATGCGGCTCTCCTCAGTGATGTAATCATTTCTTATCCTGTCGATAAGCTGAAGAGCCAGATCAATGGTACTGAGGCTGTTAT
>CAZDOM010000159.1:0-5009 GCA_964507015.1 uncultured Rikenellaceae bacterium
GCAGCTCGTTGATAGATCTGCTGAAAAAAGAATAATATCACTTCTCTCCTACTGCTATCAGTTTAAAAGAGGGGCCATTGTCTTTCAGGAGGTTAGAATGTGAATTTATAATTCAATGAAATAATATGATCATCGCAGAGTTTAGGTTTATAGTCACGCTGAAAAATATATTCAACTTCAACAGAGTGATTTTTTGAAATTTTGTATTCCACACCGGCTGAGAATCTTTTCTTATCAATAATAATGTCAGATTCCTTGAAAACCGGACAAAACAATTCAACTTCTATAAAAGGGTTAACAGGAAAAGAGGGGGTTTTATATGTTGTTTTGAGTTTGAATCTGAAATGAGAATCAGGTATCTTATCCTCTTCATCTTCAAAATAGGTTTTATACCGTTCCTGGTATCTTACTTTACCAGAAAATTCCAGATCCCATATTTCAATATCACCTTTCAGCCCTACAAACCACTTATGACGTAAATGGTATGCATCATCATCTTCAATATTTTCAGTTAACCTGTATGAGGCAGCTGCAGAAAGGAATTTGGTAAATTTGTATGCTATTTCCCCCTCAAAGAAAGCCTCCTCAATTTTTGAGGCATTATCGAATGTTCGTACAGTTGCAGTAAACTCAGCTTCGATTTTTTTTGTAAAATCATGTTCAATGGCTGCATTATACCAGATTCCGAAATCTTTTTTCTGGGAAAATAAATGCAGTGTAATAAAACAAAATAAAAGAACCGCAATTGTTCTTTTAATCTTCGTCATCATCTGAATTATCACTATTGTTATTATTATCCGGAAATTTCTCCTGATCCGATATATAATAGAATATTTTAATCTCACAGGTATCTCTCAAAAAATCAATTTTCCCTATCTCCACACGGTTTATTTTATCTATACCGGTTCTTTCCCTCAGGTCGTCGATAAGAGCATCCCTGTTTTCAGGTTTTATAAGGTTTATTTTTTCATAGATCACAATTTTTGATGACTCATGTTTTAACAGCCAAAGCTTCTCAAGTCCATATGTAATGAATATTATTACGGCGTTTGTGAAGAGAAGGTCGGCAAAACTGGTGTTTGTACTGGTCAGGGCATTTATGACTGAAATACCAATTACAAGAAAAAGATAAGTCATCTCCTTTATAGGTATTGCATCTGTTCGGTACCTTATTATACCGAAAATCGCAAATAATCCCAGTGCAAATCCTATCTGTAGTTTTACGCTTTCGAGGAGAAAGCAAAGAAGGAATACAACACTGGCAATAAGAATATAGGTAAACAGGTAATCTTTCCTCTTGGTAGTTGAATAGTAAAGCCAGCGGACAAGAATCACTATTACAGCTGTGTTTAAGGAAAACCGGAGAACCAGTTCCAGAAAATCCGGAAGATTAATTAAGTCTATACCTGCTATGGTTATTCCATCAGGTGTCAGAAGATTTGTTAAATTCATTTTCAATTTTGTTTATCAGTAAGAATTTAGGCTTTAGATTATTTTTATGGGGTATATCATATATTGATGCTGTTCCAAAACAATATTTACTGAATCCCGTAGGATGTATCAGGTTGTCTTTAATTATATTACTTATAGGAGAGCCATTAATGAGCCGTTCTCTCTTATGTTCGATTATTGCAAGAAATGGAAATTTAACCTGGTTTCCCACAAGATCGTGATAGGCAAGATCCTGGTCAATAGTAATCTTTTCATTAATATCTGAACCTACAAGAGTTATTCTTTTAAAACTGCTTACCAGTACCGGACTGAGTTTTAATTCCGTTTCCGGCAGATGTTCAGTTAAGAATTCATATGCAGTCTCATCATATTTATTCCCGGGGTCGGGGGAGTGTTCAATCCTCCATTTTATTGTCCTGTTTTTACGGGTTCTTCTCTTGACTTCAAGAAAAGTGAGTCCGGTTGTTTCATATCTCCTGTATCTTACCTTATTTCTATTCAGTCTGCCTGTAACATGCTGATTGTAAAACAGGAAATCATCTGTGTCGAGATATGTTGTGAAGTAGGAGAAAATTCTGCTGTTATCTATTTCAAGCGCCCTGTATGCCCCGTCCATTTTTCCCATTAAATGAGGTATTTTATTTAGTGAAATAAGATATTTAGTATCCACCCTGTTCATCAGTCGTGAATTTCCTATCTCATCAAGTCCAACAGGCTGGAAGGATTCAAGTACTTCTTTTATATCGTTAATGACCATTTCTATTTTACCAGTATATTATTGTCTCCTCTGACAATTTATAAACACAAAATTCTATCAAATCTTATGCATTTATTGTCTCTTTTTGAAATAGGTTGGCAAAGTATATGATTTTTTATGTAAAAAGTGGTATAAATCAACACCGGTTCAATCCCAGGTTCAATAATGGTCTCTTTTCCGGATCCAGAACTTTAAGCAGGACAAGGGCCGCTCCAAGCGCTGTTGCATTTGAAATTTCAGATGTATATACATTTTTCACAGGATATGCCTCAGATATCAATCTGCGGAACAGCTGGTTTTCTGAGAATCCACCGGTAATATATATATTTTCGATATCATCAGCAGCAGGTAACACAAGGCCGATTGCTTCCACGGCGAGTTCTGACAGTTCGATCATAAGCTGGTGATAACCATCCTCAAAGGACTTAAAAATATAATAATCGGGTTTTGTTCTGAGTTCTCTTGAATACGGAATGTCGTCGAAGAAAAATCTTTTGCCAGCCATTCTCTGGCTACAGCAGTCCAATATCCGGTTATCGGGTTTTACACTCCTGTAATATCCTGTATCAGTTTTAAAATGGACATTAAGCTCATTTACAGCAGTTTCATGCAAATGACCCAGAAAGAGCCTGGAGGATTTCACAGGCTGGCGGGAAATACTCAGGTAACATAGACAATCATGGTCAAGCTGCTGCGTCGTTAACAGTTCAGTATTAAAAGGATTCATATTAATACACCAGGTACCTGTTGAAACAAGAAGGAATTTGCCTTTACTAGCGGAAAAATACGGGGCAAGTGAAGAAGAGCTATCATGTATACCAATTCCTACCTTGATCTTCTTCCCTTCAATAATTACATCATTGGTGGTACTTATATCGACAGGGTCAGGGAGTTTTAAATTCTCATCCTCAGTCCATGGGTGATAAGCCATATTATCAAAATCCCAGAGCGCTGTGTGACATCCCAGTGATGTGTGTTCCGAATATATTTTACCTGTAATAACAAAAGAGAGGTATTGGGGAAAATGAAGAATATACCTTATGTTACGGAAAATATCAGGTTTTCTGTATTTAAGCCAGAGTGCCTGCATGCCTGAGTTTAGCATTCCAAGTGCCGGTGATGCAGTTCTTCTGCAAAATTCATCCTGTCCTCCATATTTTTTATAAATATGTTCAGGAATTTTCTCTTCAACAGGTTTCAGGTAATTAAATAATGGTGTAACTCTCCTACCCGATTCATCGAGAAATGCCAGTGTAGCTCCATAGGTGGCAAAGTTTATAGCAGTGAGATCATATTTATCTGATCTTGCCAGGCTGGTTAATGATTCCTTAATCCATTCCTCGAGACGATCGATATCTTCACAAGGGAATCCGTCATCGTCATTTATTTCGGTAAACCTCTGCTCTGTTTCCGAAACCAGCTTCAGGTCATAATTAAAAAGAATTATCTTTTTGTTGGTTTTCCCTATATCGAATACTGCAATAACCTTCTCTTTCATAGTTCTATCTGCCCCCTGCCCCCTGAAGGGGGTTCTGATTAATAAATTGAATTAACGTTTGCTGAGGACCTTCTTTTCGTATTTAACAATTTCATCAATATAATCCTGTCCTACCGCGACTTTATTCTTTAGGCAGTAATAATCCCAAACAGCACCATAAGGTTTTGATTTCATCAGTTCAAGCATTGATAATCTCTCAAAGTTTTTCCCCTGTTCCTCATATTTAAGGAGTGTTTCAAATGGTTCCAGCAGGGCAAACAGGAAAGCCATTTGCGCAGCCCTGGTTCCGATTACATAAGCACCTATCCTATTCAGGCTTGCGTCAAAAAAGTCGAGTCCTATATTAATCCTTCCAAGTGCTTTTGCCCTTACTATTTCCTGTGCAATGAGTAAAAGGTCATCATTGAAGGTAACAACATGGTCACTGTCCCAGCGTACACCACGAGTAAGGTGGAGAAGCAGCTCATCAACATAAAGAAGAATTGATGATATTTTGTCTCCCACCTGCTCTGTTGGATGGAAATGACCATTATCTAGAGTTATCATTGTTTTGTTTTTTACTGCATATCCCAGGTAAAAATCATGTGACCCCACAACCATTGATTCTGATCCGATACCAAAAAGTTTACTTTCTATTGAATCCTTCAGGTATTTCTTAGGATACTTTACAGAAAATATCTCATCAAGGGATTTTTTAAGCAGTTTCCTGAGTGTGTATCTGTCGACCGGGGTATCTTTGGATCCGTCAGGGATCCATATATTATGTACAGCCGGTGTTCCAAGCTGTTTACCCATTTCAGCTGCAATTTTACGGCATCTTTTTGTATGATCAATCCAGAACTTTCTTATCTTCGGGTCCTTGCTTGAAAGTGTAAAACCATCATCTGCAAGGGGATGAGAGAAACATGTACAGTTGAAATCGAGTCCGATTTTCTGTTTTTTAGCCCAGTTGATCCACCCCTGGAAATGCTTTAATTCAATTTGGTCACGGTCGACTTGCTTTCCTCCGAATTCACCATATATGGCATGGAGGTTAAGTCTTTGTTTACCAGGGAGAAGAGACATGACTTTTTCAAGATCATCCCGCATTTGCTGTATTGTCTTTGCTTTCCCCGGGAAGTTGCCTGTAGCCTGTATACCGCCGCCACCAAGTTCTGCCCCCTCCTTTTCAAAACCACCGACATCATCTGTCTGCCAGCAATGAAGGCTTATTACTATATTTTCCATCTCCTGCAGGACTTGCCTGGTGTCAATTCCCAACTCTGCATATTGCTGTTTAGCAAGCTGATAGGTTTTTACTAT
>CAZDOM010000160.1:0-4907 GCA_964507015.1 uncultured Rikenellaceae bacterium
TAATTTTATTAAAGAAAGGAGTATAACTATGAAAACCAAAAAGATGACATTTATTTTAATAGGTCTGCTGATATCACTTCTCCCGCTGAGTGTTTCAGGGCAGATGGGGACAAGAGAGCAGAAACCACCGGATGACATTACTAAATGGACAAATAAAACGATAATGTGGGTCGGTCCTCATGAGGATGATGAAGGCGGATGCCTGGGGACATTATCGCTGCTCAAGGCAAACGGCAACAAGATTGTTATGGTATGGTACACTACCGGCAACAAGGGTTCGAGAGATCTTGAAATGACAAGTGAGAGACTTGCACAGATAAGAAAAGTTGAGTCTGAAAAAGCATGCGGAGAAATGGGAATAACACCTGAAACGGATACTTTTATCTGGCTCGGTTATGATGACGGTATGCTGGAATATGTACCCCAAAAGGAACTTTGTGAAAAAGTGTGCAGATTGATAAGAATATACCGTCCCGATGCAGTATTTTCAATGGACCCTGGCTCTGAATGGATGAAATGGCATAAAACCGACCACAGGATGTCAGCTTTTATAACCCTCGATGCTGCCAGGGCAGCAGCTTATCATCTATACTTCCCGCATCACAGGATAGATGAAGGACTGCAACCATTTACCGTTACCGATTATCTCTTTTATTCAACAGGAGAATCGAATTACGATGTTGATATTACATCTGTAAGTGACAAAAGGATACGTGCCCGTGCATGGTATGTAAGCCAGTTTGGAGCCGGTAACCTTAAATATGTCGGTCCGGACCCTGACCAGGAAAGTATTAAGAACCAGCTGAACAGGAATGCAGAGAGAATTGCGAAGGGTGAGAAGGTATATGAAAGATTCAGGAGGCTCTCCGAATCAATGTCGTTCTAAAGAATTGTTTTCTGCTGTATACTGAAGCAGCATACCAGCAAAAACGCCTTATTCGATAGTTTTAACAGGAATGTTGTTTATAATATTTCGGGTTCCGGGCTTTGCCCGCTATTTTAAAAAAGGAATCTTAAGAATCCTATCGGTAAAAAAGGGAATTGATATATGTAATTTACCTGACCCGTTTCTGAATTAAAATCTTCTGTGAAAATATCTTTATGGTTTGTAATATTCATAAAATCGACAGCAAGTTCGATATTGAATTTTCTACAGATAAGTTTGTACCCGAAACGCCCATTCAGCCTGAAATAGTCATTTCTGCGATTTTGGTATGCTTTGCTCCAGTCATACTCCTGTATATAATAATTTGTTGATACTTCCTTAATTTCATAAGGCACATATCTAAGACTTCCGGCATAGGTTATTTTAAAATTAAAGCTGAGATAATTATTTTCCCCGATCTTAATTTCTTTACCGGCAAGAGTATTAATAATAAAATTCCCGTTGAAGGCAGTATTTCTTTCAATATTATCAAATCCCTTGTATTTTGATTCATACAATGAAGTAGTTACCAGAGCATAGTATCCTTTATTGAGGAATTTTTCAAGGGTCAATTCTATTCCATAATTTTTCCCTGTTCCTGCATTTATCAGACTATCGATGATGGGGAGCTGATTAAAATAATTATCACCGAAATTTAACAATGAATAAGCCGAGTTGCCCTTTTTAACAGGTATATTGTACAAATGCTGGTAATATGCTTCAAATTTCAAACGTAAATTATCTGAAACCAGCCATTTGTAGCCTGCAACGAAATGCATGCTTTTCAAAAAGCCAAGTTTTTGATTTAATTCGTCATATTCTCCTGGTTTTGTTTCGCTTTCAACTACATAAAACATACGGGGAGCAAGCTGGCTGTGTAATCCAAATCCAAGATTTAAAGAATGATCTGGATAGAAACGCCATTTTAATCCTACCCTTGGTTCTGCTGAATAATGGTTGTTAAATGTGAATAATAAAAAATGCAATCCACTGTAAATATCTAAATAGTCGGAGAATTTATGTTGCCATTGGACATATGATTTAAGGAGATTATAGTCTCCTCTCTGATTTATATTTACCTTAAAATCATTTTCGGATTTTACGCTATCAAGAAACTGAAATTGAAGTATTTGGAGACTTAAACCGGTCTGGAAAGAATTTTTTGGACTTAGTTTATACTTGATTGTTGTGGAAAAATTAATTCCTTTTTCATCAGATTTCTGGCGGTAATAAATTGAAGGATCTGGAAACTGAACAGAAAATATATCTTTCGAAATATGACTTATTGTGTATGAAAGGGCAATACTGCTTTCGATATTTATCTTATTGTTAATTAGAAGTTTATGAAGTAATGCAACTGAACCCATACCCGACCCGAATGTATAATTTTCTCCTTTCCCGTCAGGAAGTTTTGACGTATCTCTTTTTGAATCGAATTCATTTTCATAACTATAACCTCCTATTCCTATTAATGAAAACCTCCCGAACTTAGTATATTTCGAAGATATCTTAAAGGAAGCATCCTGGTAATACGGGATCGCATCTATTCCTACTTTAAAGCCCATTGCATCGACAATAGCCAGTGTTGAATATCTGTAATTAATAAGAAAAGAGGACCTGTTTTTAACTATTGGACCTTCTGCTCCAATTTCAAAACCATTCATCCCTGCCTGGACAACAAATTCGTATTTCTGATTACTTCCGTAACGCATTTTCAGATCGAAAACCCCGCTCAGGGCATTTCCATATTCGGCCGGGAAAGCCCCGGTAAGAAAATCAGAATTTGTAAGAAGATTATTATTTAAGATACTTATTGGTCCTCCGCTGGCACCAAAAGACGAAAAATGATTGGGATTTGGTATATCAATTCCGTCCAATCTCCATAATACGCCAAGAGGTGAATTTCCACGGATCACAATATCATTCCGTTGATCGCATATTGTGGCTATTCCTGCAAAATTTGAAGCCATTCTTGCAGGGTCACCGATACTCCCGGAATATCTTTCGGTTTCTTCTACAGAAAATGTTCGTGCAGAAACAGCCGCATTTTGGTTGATTGATTCATCTTTCTTCTGTTTAACATTTACGATTACCTCGTTTAATGATGTTACCGATTCTTCAAGTTTAATCTCTAAATATATTTCTTTGGTAGTAGTTATAAATATATTTTCCTTAGAATATGGAATATAACCGATGTAACTGAATTCAACAGTCTGCCTTCCGACAGGGACTTTATCAATTTTAAAAATCCCGTCGATATCTGTTCTGGCACCCAAAGCCGGCTGTACATTTTTAATTATTACCGAAACACCGGCTAAAGGAATTTCAGTCTGTGAATCAACTACTATTCCTCTGACAGTCTGAGTCAGGTTCTGTGAAAAAACGACTTGATTTATAAAAACCGATAATAATAGAATGACTATTTTCCCATTCTTTAAATCCATTCCCGCGTGTTCTTTTATTTACTTAGTTTTCAATTCTTTTTAGCGCTCATCAATGAGGATTCTTTGAGCCGTATGGACATAATAAGGCTAAGTAGCATAAGACCGATAAGCACAGTCAAAGGTATGGTCATAGAACCTGTCAATGGCGATTTAAAACTATCCATCCCAAAAATAAAAGCAATTCCCGAGATCTGTCCCATAAGTAAAAGCATACCGTTTGAAGTGCCTTCCGAAGCCGGAAAGGTTATTTCAGCACCGTATTGGAATCCAATAGGGCCTGCACTCAGGAGGAAAAACCCTAAGATTATTCCGGAGAAAATAATAATCCAATAACCCGTTGCAAAAGTTATACCTGCAAGGCCTATAATAGCGCCAATAAGGGCAACAATAATAAATGGTATTCTCTTTCTGTAGTGATCAGAAAGCATAGGCATAATTAGTGCACCCAGAATTCCACCCAAAATCATAAGTCCCCCGATGATTCCTGCCTGTGTAGTTGAAAAACCTCTTGGCCTGAGTATATCTTCTATCCATGTTGTAACACTATTGAACACTCCCAACCCGATAAAAAAGATAAACATCAACAAATAAAATTTTTTATTGTGCAGAGTATCTTTAAGACCGTCTAAAACAAGGGAACGTTCCTCCTGTTCAGAAAGACATGGAGCTGTAGCGGGTCGTTCTCTGGCCAACAACAGGAATATAAGCGCAGCTATAATTGAAATAATCCCGTAAATATGCAGCATTCCATTTATACCATTACTCTTCACAATGAAAGGGGTCAGTAATATGCCAACTAAAATACCAATATACATTGCCAGTGTTCCAAGACCTGATGCAGTCGCTCTCTCTTCAATGAGGAACCAGCGAGCAGCAAGCTTGGTAATGGCATTGAGAAGAAATGGCTGACCTATGGCAATTCCAATTTGTGACAAGAGCAAAATGTTATAATTGGTGGTGGCCAGCCCCCGTAACAATCCAAACACTCCTGTAAAAACTGCACCTATGCCTACACCTATGCGAATCCCATAAGTATCAATAACCAATGATGCAGGGATTGAGACAACAACGTACACGATCATGAAACACATGGAAAGAATTCCAATTTGAAGATCTGTAACACTGTAATATTTAGCTGCATCAACAGTTATCGGTGCAAAAGTGATCCATAATAACTGGTTAACTGCAACAATAAACATATATACACTAAGAACGATCCAACGGTATTTATATACTTTGAAATTTATTGCTTCCATTTTATGAAGTTCTTTTATTAAAATAATTTGAAACCGGTTAAAAACTTATTTAAATATTGCAATTTCTTTTATTCACGAATAATCCGTAACTGTCTATCCTGTTTTTACAACATATACCCTGATCTGCACAAGTAAATATAGTTTAATTATCATAATTAAAACATCATGATATTTCAGTAAAATCTTTTTTAGCATCTTACTCATCCCTCCCGGGAGTTCGGAACGTAGCGGAGAAGCGGAAGGTAAGGGGAATGCTGGGTGCTGGGTGCTGGGTGCTGGGTG
>CAZDOM010000161.1:0-4893 GCA_964507015.1 uncultured Rikenellaceae bacterium
GGTGATGCAACTTTCCGCAAAGATGAGGTTGACAGGCTGGTAAATTATCTGAATAGTGAGGGTAAACCTGATATTATCCACCTCTCAAATGCCCTGATCCTTGGACTGGCGCGTCAACTAAAGAAAAGGATGGATGTAAAAATTGTCTGTTCTTTGTTGAATGAGGATGACTGGGTTAATGATATGTCAGAATCCTACCAGGATAAAGCATGGAAAATGATTGCCGAAGAATCAATATACGTTGATGCTTTTGTGACACCGAGCAGATATTCAAAAGAACAATTTATAAATAAAACAGGTGTTAAGGGCGTTAATATCCATGTTGTACCTCTGGGTTTTGATCCACCTGATTATGAAAGACCAGGTAAACAGTCACGACCGCCGACAATAGGATATTTTTGCCGTGTAAGTGAACATAACGGGTTTGATAAACTTGTTGATGCTTTCATTGACATAAAGACCAGAAATATTATTCCGGGTCTTACATTTCATGTTTGCGGAGGTTATACAGGGGATGATAAACTGTTTATTTTGAGACAAATCAAGAAAATCAGGGAACATGAATTTCAAAAAAGCATAAAAATATGTAACGAGTTCAGTGGAGATAAAAAAGTAAAGTTCTTTGAAAATGTTGATGTAATAAGTGTACCCGTCCGTAAGCTTGACGGATACGGATTATATATACTTGAAGCTAATGGTGCAGGCGTACCGGTAGTGCAACCTGCCACAGGAGCATTTACGGAAATATTGGAAATAACCGGAGGAGGAATTATTTACTCTCCGGACACTGTCTCTGAATTGTCAAAATCTCTGGTAAAAGTTCTTACCGACCATGAGCTCAGAAAAAAACTTTCTGAAACCGGCAGTGTTAAAATAAGATCTGAGCTTTCACTGGAAAAAATGTCGGAAGGTTTAAAGAAAGTCTATGATAAAATAATAATCAAGTAACTTTATATAATGCTCAGGTTACAAAGTATATCTAAATCATTTGCCCGAAGGGGACTTGTACTCGACAGTCTCGATCTTACTGTAAATAAAGGAGATTCATTAGCTGTAACGGGACCTTCGGGATCGGGAAAGACCACCCTTATGAATATAATCGGGCTTCTGGACAGGCCTGATTCGGGTGATGTATTTTTCGATGATCGATCTATTCTCAGCTTCAACCAGGATGAAGCAGCATTACACAGGAACAGTAATATCGGATTTGTTTTCCAGGATCACCTTCTGCTTCCGCATCTTACAATAAGGGAAAATATACTACTGCCTCTCTTTGCCCGGAATATATCAAAAGATGAATATGAGGTTAAATGTGGGTATGGTGATCAGCTGATGGAGAAAACGGGTATTACCGGCCTTTCTGACAAATACCCTTTCCAGGTTTCAGGAGGAGAAGCACAGCGTGCAACAGTGGTACGGGCACTGATAAACAAACCTTATCTCCTTCTTGCTGATGAACCAACAGGTTCACTGGATGCTAAAAATTCCGGATTACTTGGAGATATTCTTGTAAACCTGAACAAGGATACAGAAACTGCCCTGATTGTTGCAACACATTCCTCAGAACTTGCAGATAAAATGCAGATTCACCTGAGGCTGGAAGAGGGTAAATTAGTTCCATAAATCGAAAAACCTGCTAAAAATGAATTTCCTGCAGAAATCAGTCAGGCGTTCGATAATCTTTTACAGAAGGGATGCTGTTAATCAGATCCTGATTATCATGTTGTTATCGGCAATAATAACAGGATCCCTTTTTACCGGTCACTCAGTTAGGGATAGTCTCAGGAAAAGTTCTTCAGAGAAACTGGGAAATACCGGAATCCTGATAAGCTCAGGGTTACGTTATTTTAATGGTTCAATTGCTGAAAGGATCTCAAAAGAGACGAGTGAAAAGGCAGTGTCAGTACTGGAAATGGACGGTTACTGCCAGAATTTTACTACTGGAGCAACAGCATTAAACATAAAGATATACGGTGTTAATGATAACTTCTGGAAATTCCAGGGAGCAGATACTTTCAATATTAAGCCTGGAAGCGTTGCAATCAATAGTAAGCTGGCAAACCACCTGGGAGTAACAGCAGGTGATGAAATAATAATACGTTTCAGTGATCCTGATCCTATTCCTCAAAACGCACCTTTTGCACCATCCAAAGAGGATAACAACTCACGTGTATTAATTGTCGGATCTGTACTGGATGATCAGCAGGGAGCTGATTTTTCACTGGGTATAAGCCAGGTGTTACCCATGAATATCTTTTTAAATAAGAGTGATATAAGAATTGACGGGTCTTTGTCTAACAGACTTCTCATCGAAAATAAAAACGGACACCCGGTAAAATATTATCAGGAAGCCCTAAGAAATTTTATTACACCTTCGGATATAGGACTCACTGTAAGGCGATCAGAGAAAACAGGAGAGCCGGAACTGATTTCTAACAGGATCTTCATTGACAGTGCTGTTGTCTCAGACATTTTGGCGCTCTTACCAACAGGAAAACCTCTGATTACATATCTTGGAAACAGCTTAGAGGTAAGAGACCGCTCCACGCCATACTCATTTATCACCGCTATGGGTGGTGATATTGGAGAAAATGTGATATGGATCACAAAATGGGTTGCCGAGGATATCAAGGCTGATGTTGGTGATACTTTGAAACTTACCTGGTATGATCCTTCCTCTGTCAATAAATCGCTTGTTGAGAAACAAGAAAGCTTTATAACAGGCAGGATATTAGATGATAATAATGCAATGGCTGATCCATCCCTGATGCCTGATTTCCCTGGAATTTCAGGTAGTACAACCTGTTCGGGATGGGATGCAGGAATTCCAATTCTTATGGACAAAATACGAGATAAAGATGAAGAATATTGGAACAGGTACCGGGGCACACCAAAAGCATTTATAAGTTATAAGACAGGAAAGAGATTGTGGGGTAATAATTTTGGTCCGGCCACAGCAATCAGGTTCCCTGATACACTTCAAACAGAAAGCATCATTGATAAGATAACCGGATCACTTGATCCGCAAACCACGGGGTTTGTTTTTTCAGATGTCAGGGGAAAAAGCAATGATGCGGCAAGCGAGAGTGTTGATTTCAGCACATTATTCCTTAGCCTGGCATTTTTTATTATTGTCTCGTGTATAATACTTCTTTCTCTGGCAGTTTCTATGTTCTTCGACTCAAGAAAGGGCCAGATAAGGACTTACTTTGCCATTGGATTTATAAACAGAAAAATCAGTAAGCTCCTCCTTTCAGAAACCCTTGTTATATCGGTTGCCGGTTCTGTCCCTGGTATCTTTCTGGGTTATATTTTAAACATATTAACTATTGCAGCTTTGAATTCTGTGTGGACCGGAGCAGTTCAGACAAATACTCTTTCGGCACATTTCAGCATAATTCCTCTTTTAATTGGTTTTATAGCTACAGAAATGATAGTTACCTTCCTGCTTCTTTTCAAGACAAACAGGTTTCTGAAAAACCTGAATAAGAAAGAGAGCGGAGAATTAAAAGAATATCTTCCAAGAAGCAACAGGATACTTTTATTACTGAGCATCATATTAACTCTTTCCATTATAACGCTGTCTCTGGTATCAACAGATAGCTCTGTGGCAATATCATTTGCAGGCGGTACTCTTTTATTCATTACACTTGTTTTGCTTATAAGACATTATTTCATCAGAAAAAGGGAGATTACTCCCGGTGGAACCGGTAATATTTCAAAAAAATATTATTTCTTTCATCCTGCACATGTTGTTACACCGGTTATATTCATAGCAGCAGGGATATTTGCTGTTATGATAACCGGAGCCAACAAGAAAGTAATTGGAGACAAAACGTTCTTACGTTCGGGGGGGACCGGAGGTTATTTGGTATGGGCTGAATCGGCAGTTCCTGTCCGTGAGAACCTTAATGAAGAAGGCCGCAAAGAATTCGGACTGGATGAGGATGATCTGAAAGAAATGGTAATCGTACAGGCCAGGAGATTACCCGGAAATGATGCCAGTTGTCTCAATTTGAATCATATAACTGCACCTCCAATTCTCGGCATTGATCCGGCTGATTTTATTGAAAGAGGATCTTTTTCTTTTGCAACAAATATAAAAGAGGCTCAAAACAGAAATCCATGGGAACTTCTCATTTCATCTCCAGGAGAGAATGTTATATACGGGATAGCAGACCAGACGGTACTTGAGTGGGGGTTAAAAATAAAAACCGGGGATACACTATTTTTTAATTCGGAAAACGGCCAGTCGCTAAAAATTGTAATATGTGCCGGTCTTAAATCGTCGGTTTTCCAGGGTTATCTGCTTATCGGCAAATCCCATTTTGAAAAATATTACCCTTCGGTGGCTGGGAACTCGGTATTTCTTATTGACGGGAAACATTCATTATCGGAATATTATAGCGAGGTTTTAAGCCAGAGATTATCAGGATATGGGTTATCCGTGGAGGAAGCCGGAGAGAAGCTGGCTTCTTTCCACCAGGTCACTAATACCTATCTGGATGTATTTGTTGTACTTGGTATTTTTGGTATGGTGCTGGGTGCCGGAGGACTAGGTTTCATACTCATTCTTAATTTTAACCAGCGTAAAAGTGAATTTGCGCTTATGATGGCAACAGGCTACACAATCCACCGTATCAGGATACTTCTCTTAAGAGATCAGCTAATAATGCTTTTCTGGGGTATTTTTACCGGGACATGTTCGGGTCTTCTTGCAACACTTCCTTCTTTAAGAAGCGGATCAGAAATACCCTGGGGCTATATACCGATAATGATAATTGCAGTGTTTGGTACAGGATTAGTGGCCATGCTGTTGTCACTTAACAGGGTGAGGAGCAGCTCGTTGATAGATCTGCTGAAAAAAGAATAATATCACTTCTCTCCTACTGC
>CAZDOM010000162.1:0-4861 GCA_964507015.1 uncultured Rikenellaceae bacterium
GTAATTCTCAATTTTGCCGCACCATATGGTACCAGTTCTATTATTTCAGGTGTGCTTTCAGGTTGAACAGGACTTAAAGGCGGGATATCAGCCGAGTTGTCTTTCATTGTCCATTCCGGGATATTCATTCCGCGAGCTGTAATTATAACTGCCGCATCCTGATTCCATAGGTTATATTTCCCTGAATCGGCACTCCAGATCATATCTCCCTTATCAGCGAAGGGGTATTTTGTTATCTGGTTGTCAGCGACTTTAAATCCTCTTTCAACATCCACAGGATCAATCATAAGTCCATAATTCCACTGACTTACCGGATAAATCTCCCAGTCGACGCTTCCCTTGTACCCGAAATTGTCATAATTGATACTGACACTTTTATAGTCCTTTTTGATTCTAAGGGAGAAATATAACGGACCGCGTAGTAGTGAAACGGAATTGTTATACCTGTTTTCCATCCTGAGATTAAAAGGGATTATCATTTCAACCATATCACCGTTTTCCCATTTCCCGGTAAGTTTTACTGTTGAACCTGCCTTCGGTGTTATTGATTTACCTTTATAATTTATTTTAACCGATTCTGCCCATCCCGGGATCCTCAAATAAAGCGGAAAGCCTACAGGCTTGCTTGTGTTAATGGTGAATTTTATTTCACCCCTGAAAGGGTAATCCGTTTCTTCTGTTATTGTAATTTCAGTTCCGTTGCCGACTCTTGCACTGACAGTGGATGGACCATAGACAGGTACAATCAACCCGTTGTCATTAGTAGCCATCCAGAGATTCTGTGTGAACTTCGGCCATCCCTGATGCATATTGGCCAGGCAACATGCGAAATTGGGCATCAGGCCATAAATATTTGAATTATCACCATTGGTACTCCAGTTACGTTTGGCACCTGTAACAAGAACCTGGTTTGACTGCTGATCATACTGATGTGCCCACATATCGGGGGTTGTAGTGCCTGGTAATGCATTAAAGGCAAGCAACTCCAGTTTGTCAGCCAACCTGTTGTCTCCGAATATAGCATATAGTTCTTCAAGAGAAAACATATATTCAACCACAGCACAGAGTTCTGTTCCCCTGTCGGGACTTTTACCTGATAGATGTTCATCACCGGAGAATCTTCCTCCAGCCTGACCGTGATTAAGGTCATATTTTTGAATACCCTCAAATACGGCACTCTGATACCTGTTATCACCTGACTGTTGAAACCATAATCCCGGATATTTGATTGCCATGGCATTATTGACCACATGAGCTGTCAGTCCTTCAGGACCCCAGTTCAGCGGGATCTTCTTATCTGCAGAAGCTGCAGAATCCCATGGGAATTTTTCATAGTATGAGGTCCAGTCAGAGCTGTTTTCCTGTATCGATTTGATTGTCTCAAGGATCCATGGTTCATTTGTTTGACGGAATAACCAGTAACCTGTTACTGCATTTTCCATAGCCCTGACTCCCCTCCAATCCTTATCAGGCCAGTCCGGGGGTGTGTCCTGAAGGTAAAGGAAGTATTTCTTAATAACATTTATTGCCCTTATATCATGAGTTGCTTCATAATACTGCATAAGTACCTTATTGGCAACTGCAAGAGGCCATCTGTCTTTGTTTTTTGCAGGACCATACCATCCTGTGTCTGTGGAGCTTGCAAGTATTGGTTCGATCCATTTCTTAACCTTCATTTTAAGAGATTCATCATCAAGAAGATATGCAAGAGGAACAAGACCATCAAGGTAATATGGTCCTCTTTCCCAGGCTTCTCCATCACCACCGCGCCATGAGGAGTTAACCAGATCAGGCCAGAAATCATCAAGATTTCCTGTCAGACCCTCTGCCTGGGCTTCCAGCTGTGATTTAAGCCAGCCTTCCGGCCTTATTGAACCAAGAGGCAGTTTTATGTATGCATTTTGTAATAATGGCACAGGATTTCCTTTATAGTTCATATTTTCTTTTTTGTTTGTACATCCTGTAAAAAGGATGATAATTATGGAAATGAGTGTTAATGCAGTTTTTTTCATGGTCTTAAAAATCATGTAATAGTAATTCAGGGTTTATACTTTGATTTATATCAACACATTCTATTACCTGTAGCAGATCAAACCATGCCACACCAGCTGAAGGCATCTGCAGCATGATATTTGCTTTTGAAGATGGATCTTCATCTGATGGAATCGTGACAATTGTTACAAATTCTGTCCATTCATCAGTAAGTTTAAAACTGCTGTTTCCATAGCCACCAAATGAAAGATCAAAATGCTGAGGTTTTTCAATATTCATGGCTGAAAGCCTCTGCTCCGGATCAGCCTTTGCCCAAACTGAAACCATGTATTTCTGACCCGGCATAACCGTTACCGGGAAGAATCTGAGTTTTATACTTCCATTCTCTCTTGGAGTAATGATTCTTATAGAATGGTTTCCTTCAATATGTTCCCGGGAATCAAGAAAATATGTTGCTCCCCTGTCTCCTCCGTTGCGGGCATAACAGGATGCCGGAACACCCGTATTTGTTATATCCTCAAAACCTGGATCAGGCAGTAAATTGCCTGGAAAAGGTTTCAAAGAATCAACCTGCATTTCTGTTTCTATTAAGTAGACCTGAGAACTAAAAGGAGGCAACTGATCGGTAAAGTATCCTGATGTAATCTTCACAGAACGGTTTTCAAATAATACTTTTGCTTTACCTGATAACTGACTGGAAATTCTGTAATCAGCCTTCTGATGATTATTTGTTTTGTTTACTGCCATTATCATCAAATGTCCTGAATGCAGTGATGAGCTTACAATGATATTTCTTGTACCTGTTCTGACAGGTATTGTCTCTTCATCTGAGAGCAGCCATGGAGCTAATTCTGCAATTTCAAGAGCCATTCGTCCGCATTCATCCCAGGCAGATGTCGATTTGGGAAACAGGTTCAGTCCCTGTCTTATAAAGTATTGTATACCCCTGGCACCATTGATTATTGCCTGGTATGTCATTGACCGTATTTCCTGATATGTCGGCTCACGTTTCCATATTTCTCCGCCTCCGAATGTCTGGGGGACCATCCATACAGGTTTGCTACCGCTGAACACATGCACAAGCTGGCCTGCTACATTTCCAAATATGGTTACCGGCAGATCAGGTACAGGATAGGAATCTGCCATAACAATATCAAGAGCATCTGAATATTTTACAGCTGATGTATGCGGTGCCATAAAAACGATTGTGACCGGGTGCCAGGGATCATTTTCCTTTATTATCCGGTAAATTCTCTCCAGTTCATCCGGAGAGATGTTATGGCCATTTGGTTCATCTGCAATATACCATGAAAGTAATGCCGGATGATCCCTGAATTCAATTACTTCGTTTATGAGCCATTCATTTTTTTTACTTTCGGCTATACCATCGATGTTTGAGTCCACACCGCCTTCTCCTGTAACCGACAGTAGATTATAATTCACTTTCATGCCCAACTCAGCACAACGATCCATATATACTTTTCTTTCATTCAATGTCTCCGGTAATACTCTTTGATAAGGAGAAATAAGATTGAACCCCCTGACAACTTCCTCCTCTGGTAGTGTTGGTGAGACAGGTGAATAACAGTAAAATCCGAACGGGAAGAATTGTTTCCTGTTTACAATAAGACCTCCTGTAAGCCTGTCGGTTTTCACCTCATTGGGTTTATAATCGAGGATAATAAGATCAGCAGAAGAAATATATTTCTGGTACCTTCCTTTTACATTGATTTCAGCATTAATACTGTATGCAGACGGAGGCTGGTTAATATTAAAAGGGATGCGCAGCAGGTCTTTACGGGGTACTCCGTTCCAGGAAGTGAGAACCTGGTTGTTGATTTTCAGATTGACTGTCAGATTGTTATAAATCAGATTCCCGGGAACATGAAGAATGAATTCACCGCTATTTTCAAAAGTATAAAAGCTGAGCCTTGAGTTTATCCTGAATGACGTACTATCAATTATCTGACTATTTACATAAGGACAGATCACACATGCAAAAATCAATATTAGGGCTGATACCGGATTTCTTTTCATTCATGGTATTTCTTAACAGGTTAATTCCCGGTTTAAAATTAAGCACTTTTAGTCACAATTTCATAAATTTAATAAACATGGTTTAGCAAAGGGTGACGGACTTGGATTATTATCTTTCAGTGAGTTAAATTTTTTATCAGCAAAAAAAATCTTATCTTTAAAACTTCAGGCATATTTGAATAATACTATTCTTAATATTATAAAAAGTAGTGTTTGATTTTTCCAATTTTAGATTTTTCGGAAATCATTCTCTCAAACGGTCTATAGTGATTTTATTCTTTTGTTTTGCAGAAGTCTTTCATTTGCATGCACAGAAACGATATTCAAGATTTGATCACCTTACCGTTATTGATGGTTTGTCGAGTAACCGTGTACGGTGTATCTACAGAGACAGCAAAGATTATCTGTGGGTTGGCACCGACGTAGGCCTTGATAAATACGATAGCTATCAGTTTAAGAAATACCGATATGTTGAAAAACAGCCTGGAACAATCAGTAGCGATATTATAAATAGTATTTATGAAGACCGGGGGAAAAAACTATGGTTTGGTACTTTTAATGGATTGAACTTATATGATCCTGCAAAAGATAATTTTATAGTATTTAAAAACAATCCTGCCGATAAAAACAGTATTAACAGCAATTGTATAAACAGTATTATTGAAGATAAAGACGGAATCATTTGGATTGTTACTGATAGAAATTGTTTGAACAGGTGGGTCCCCGAAACTCAAAGTTTTATCCGGTATCAATTTGATATCACGAAGGATGAATTAAATCCGCGTCCTTCAAAAACAATAGCATCTGATTCAAAAGGATACCTGTGGATAGT
>CAZDOM010000163.1:0-4761 GCA_964507015.1 uncultured Rikenellaceae bacterium
CCCGGATTTATAACCAGCCTTTATGATGAAAAAAACAGCTCAAGGAATATATATGCAGTCGTCGCAGTTGATCCGGCAGATGAAATTACAACTACTGAAGGAATCGTCTCTTTATCCGATTCAAATACTCTTGAACCGGATAAGGCTGCATTAAAACTGATTGATGCCAACAAAGGGACACTGCTGGATAACGTAAAAATTAACGAAAACGGCAAATTCAGGTTTGAAATAAAACCAGGTGATTATAATCTGCTGGCAAGCTATCCGGGCTACAAAACTGATACCGTAAATATTCATCTCCCCCTGTATTTCCTGAGCCGCTACATGGCAGTCAATAGTGAACTTATTCCAGATGAAGTTGCTCAGGGTGACTTTATGACAATGAAGACCATACTGTTTAATTTCGACAGTTATAAACTGAATGAACAGGCACATAGAGCTATAGAGGAAATTAAGCCGGTACTGATAACTCATCCGGACCTTAAAGTAGAGGTTGCAGGCTATACCGACTCTAAAGGAAGTCCGGAATATAATCTTAAACTGGCAGATAAAAGAGCCCAGGCAGTAATCGACTATATGGTTTCTTCAATTAATCCTCCCTCAAGGTTCATTAAAAAAGCCTTTGGCGAATCACTTTTTTCAGCAGTAAATACTAACCCGGATGGTTCAGATAATCCTGAAGGAAGAAAATATAACAGAAGAGTCACCTTTGGAATAGTGGATCCGCATACAGGCATAGTATTAAGACAGGAGACTTATACTCCTGAACACCTGCGCCTGCCCTCATCAGTTAAATACAGTATTGTTCTTAAAGAGACAAAGGATAGGTTGCCTAAAGAATATTTCAGTGACCTGGATATGAGCGGAATGCTATTCCTGAGACCGATGGAAACAGATTCAGTGTCAATATATTCCCTTGGTCTGTTCTACAACAGACCGGATGCAATTAAATATCTGGGCTATGTGAAAGAAAAGGGATTCACGGAAGCTTACATTATAAATCATTTTGATCTTAACGATAAGTCAAGATCTCTTGCAAAATCAGAACCGGTTATAACTCTGGCCACAGGAAGAAGAGTCTATACTATTCAGCTGATGACTACAAAATCACCTGTGAGTATGGAACTTTTCAGGGAGATCGAGGGTGTCAGGGAGATACTTGGAGATGATGGTTTTTACAAGTATGTTACAGGTGAGTTTGAAAGCCTTTCACAGGCACAGGAAGCTATTTTATCAATTCAGGAAGCAGGATTCAGCGATGCATTTGTAAGAGAACTTAACCAGCTGATTAAAAAACAACCATAAAATAATCTTTCCTTCATGCAGTATGAAAAGATAAGCCTCAGAGCTCTTGAACCAGAAGACCTGGAATTGCTTTATGAATGGGAGAATAACATGGCTCACTGGATAATAAGCAATACGGTCACTCCATTCTCAAAATATACACTTAAAAGATATATGGAGAATTCTCATAAAAGTATATATGAAACAGGTCAGCTGAGATTGATGATCGATCTTGTCGATAAAGAAAAGACTATAGGCACTATAGATATTTTTGACTTTGATCCTTACCACAAAAGGGCAGGTATCGGCATTCTGATAGCTGATGAATCAGAACGAAGAAAAGGTTATGCATCAATGGCCATCAGGTGTCTGACAGATTATTGTTTTAAGACCCTCCAGCTTCATCAACTTTATTGCAACATCCTGGTTAATAACAAGGAGAGCATGGATCTGTTTAAGAAACAGGGATTTGTAGAAGCGGGTATCAAAAAGGACTGGATCAAGATATCAGATGGTTATCTTGATGAATATATGTTTCAGCTGGTATATACTGAATAATACATGCTGAAATTGTAAATACCTATTCCTGTTTGTTTGCTGCTCTTGTATCTCTATATTCTCCCTTAAAATAGTTGATACCAATTATATCATATCTCTTTTTCAGAACTTCAATACGGGCAAGGAAATCCTCAAAATCTTTAAGCCGGTTTGGAGTCCACCCTGTTTCAGCTACGGCAAACATTCTCGGGTAGGCCATATATTCCATCTGATCCGGTGTATTCAGGTATTCTGACCACAGGTTACCCTGTACACCAAGAATGAATTTCTGCTCCTCAGAAGTAAGCACTTCGGGCATGGGATTATATGAATAGACCTTTTCAAGAGGCAGGTAGCCTCCTATTGCCAGGGGTTCTCCCTCAGGTTCACTCTGGTAATAATCGAGATATACATAGGTGGTGGGAGTCATAATCACATCATGTTTTTGTTTTGCTGCCTCTATTCCTCCTGTTGTTCCGCGCCATGACATTACTGTAGCTTCGGGAGCCAGACCACCCTCAAGAATCTCATCCCATCCTATTATCTTTTTCCCTTTTGAATTTACAAACTTCTCTATACGCTGGATAAAATAGCTTTGAAGCTCATTCTCATCCTTAAGTCCCTCTTCTTTAATTCTTTCCTGGCAAAGAGGACATTTCTCCCACTGTGTTTTCGGACATTCATCGCCTCCGATATGGATATATTCTGATGGAAACAGTTCCATTACCTCGGTAAGAACATCTTCAAGGAATTTGAATGTTTCCTCCTTCCCGGCACAAAATACATCGTCAAAAACGCCCCACCTTGTTTGTACTTCATACGGACCTCCGGTACAGCCAAGTTCGGGGTACGAAGCAAGTGCAGCCAGAGCATGACCCGGCATTTCGATCTCAGGAATTATAGTAATGAACTTGGATCGGGCATATTCGATTATTTCCTTTACTTCATCTTTTGTATAAAATCCTCCGTACGGTTTCCCATCATATTCATGTGGCCTGTTTCTACCGTGTCCTACCAGTGTCTCCTTGCGATAGGCACCTACCGTTGTGAGTTTCGGGTATTTGTCTATTTCAATCCGCCATCCCTGATCTTCAGTAAGATGCCAGTGGAATTTGTTCATCTTATGAAGAGCAATCATGTCGATATACCTTTTTATATATGCTATGGGGAACATATGTCGACCGACATCTAGGTGCATACCCCTGTAGCCAAACCTGGGTTCATCCTTTATCTCACACGCAGGTATTTTAAGTATAAGTCCTTCAACAACCGACGGACTCTCAACTTCAACAGGCATCAGTTGTCTCATAGTCTGTACAGCATAAAATAATCCTGCTGCTGACCCTCCCTTAACAATTACTTCCTTTGGCGTCACAGTCAGAATATATCCTTCAGGATTCTCAATAGAAGTATCAATCGCCAAAAATACCGAACCTTTCGATGCCTTTCTTCCCTCCCCCACGGGAAGACTAATTCCCGTTGAATTCCTTACCATGGTCGCCAGGAAGTCGGCGGCAAGATTAGTCTGATCATCAGATTCTTTAAGTATTATCTTCGTCTTTTCTGAAATAATAAAATCTCCCTTAAATCCCTGTATGGAAACAGGAGCAGGAATAATAGCCAGACCTTTGTCTGGATCCGGGGTTGATTTTTTACACCCGCAGGTCATTAAAATAATGCTTATTAACAAGTAGAATGTTTTTTTCATGGTCATCAGTTTATGAAAGTAATATATAAAGTTAAAAAATAATTTCAGAATATACTTCCGGCGATAAATAACAGCTACTTTAATCCTGAAGCCAGAAGACCGCAGGCTGCCGATATATCAGCTCCTCTTGATTTTCGTATGGATGCAGAGATTCCTGAGGTCACAAGATCATGTTTGAAAGATTGCATTCTTTCCTTAGATGATGATCTAATACCTTCATTATCAAAGTGATGATACGGAATTAGATTGACTCTGATCCCTGAACCAGTCAACAAATCCTCTAATCCTTCAAGGTGCCTGCCGGTATCATTTATACCTTTCATCATGACATATGCAATACTGAATCTTCTTTTCTTATGAACCGGAAAATTTTTCATCATCTCGATAATATCATAAACCGGATAACTTTTTTCTGCAGGAATAACACTTAGTCTCTCTTCACTGAATGGAGAATAGAGACTTACAGTAAGGTTACATGCTGACCTGTTCAGGAATTCTTTGATGCCTGTTGTAATACCAACTGAGGAAACGGTGATATTGCGTGCACCAAGGGCTAATCCCCATTCCGAGATCAATATATCACAGGCTTTTAATACGTTTTCCAGGTTATCCATTGGCTCGCCCATCCCCATAAATACAACATTGGTGATATTTCCCGAATCCGGTATACTGATAACCTGGTTTACAATATCTCCTGCAGAAAGATCCCCATAATAACCATATTTACCTGTGACACAGAACGGACATCCCATCCTGCAACCAGATTGTGCAGATACACAAACCGTTGTTCTTTTTTTATCAGGTATCACCACGGTTTCAAATTTCTTTCCTTCAGGAGAAATAAAAAGATATTTTACAGTCCTGTCAGCCGATATTTCATATGAAACAGGTTTATAGAAACCTGTTTCAGTAACAAGATCAAGGTATCTTAAAAGAGTATTAGGGATATTTTTTACCCGGCTCATTTCAGTAATACGCCGGCGATAAATACTTTTGGCAACATCTATTGCATGATTATAGGTGTACCCTTCAGTCTTTACCAGGCTGAATATTTCATCCGGAATGAGTCCGCAAAGATTCTTCTTGATCATAATAACCTGTTGATTACAAAATTAATCCTATTATCAATATCTTAGCGGATGATTTAATTCAATTTCCGGATTAATTAAAACTGGTAAAAATGAAAAAATACCTGATCATACTAATTTCATTATTTCTGTTTACTTCATGCG
>CAZDOM010000164.1:0-4696 GCA_964507015.1 uncultured Rikenellaceae bacterium
ATTCTGTTTAGTTTTCGTAATCTGCGCTGGTAGTATAAGGCATGTGTGTTCTTTCCTAAAAGTTCATAGCATAACAGATCACAATAATTGAGGAGCCGGAATGGATTATTTTTAATGATTCCGGCCATTGCTCTTCTCCCTTTCTTCCTCAAATGCAGACTGTATGACAAATCTGCGATGTGTCGGGAATGGGTAAAGTATAGCCTGGGATACTGCAACAACAGATCAAAATGTCTATTTAATATTTTTTCTCTGAGTTTAAGTCGTTGCAGGTTATTGCTTTCACTTGTCAATTGGTATTCATTATGCTGATGTATCCTGACCAGTACCTCCGGGATGGTTTCAAAATCAAACTTCCTGACCAACCTAAACATAAAATCCGCATCATGTCCCATAGAAATCGATTCATCATACAACCCGGTTTTATCAATGCATTCCCTTCGCACGCACAGACCATAACCATTCCCAATTGTCGTTGCCGCAACAAGACCATCTTCTTTAGTCATGAATCTTGAAGGCCACACTTTTGAATATAATTCTTCTTCTCCTGTTTCAGTATCCAGGATCATTGAAATACCTGTCCACACAAAACCTATTTTAGCATCTGTCTGCAGAAAATGGAAATATAGCTTTTCTAGAAACGAAGGCAAATATTCATCATCATCATCCAGAAACAATATAAATTCCCCTCTTGCCATCTTTATCCCTGAGTTATAGCTTCCCGCAGCTCCTTTTTTAATTATGTGATGATAGAAAACTATTCTGTTATCACTAAACTTGCTGACTACCCTTTCAGTCTCCGGGTCATTTGCATCATCAATTATTATATGTTCATAATCATCGAAAGTTTGGTTTTTCACACTCTTAATTGCCCTTATCAGAAGCAAAGGCCTTTTGTAAGTAGGTGTAATTACAGAGAAAACAGGTCGCTTATCACCGGGCATTTCTATTCATTTTACAATCTGGCGTAATTGTTATCTATAAATCCGGTTTTTCTTAAGTACCTCAGAAAGGAACTATGAATTGTCTTAAACCAGTTTATAAGACGTTTCAAGGCATTAAAAAGCAGTTTATACTTTTTAATTTTCATCCTTACATCTCTCCAGAATGATTTTTCCAGAATGATATTCTCCTCATCCTGGATTGTTGTAAGAAAAGATGAATTAGTGGAAATACAAACAGGTTTCAGAAGGGAAATGTGTATTCCTAGTGCAGCTGAATTACCAATATACAGATCAAACGGGGTTTTAATAGGAAATGCATGATCAATTAATATTTTAGCCGCCTCAATTTTGATAATATATGCATGCGACCCGTGCGGCACCTCTATAGTCTCTCCAATCGAAAATCCGGACTGCAATAATTTCCTTGTATTAATGCACTGAGCTTCCTTTTGAGTAGATCCGGATCGGTGGCCCAAATAGAGAATATCCCAGTGATTGGTAAATAAATCAGTATCACAAATAATATTTTTAAAATCAGGGGAATAGTCATTATCATCCTCCAGAATACATGCCAGCTTGATTTTTTCATCAACCATCCTTTTGTAAACGTATAGATGGCTTAATGTACATCCTATTTCTTCTTTCCGGAGGTATCGTGAATAGAGACCGGATTTATAAATGCTATAATCAGAATTTCCCCTGATTTCCTGTTCAGAAAACTGCTCTCCATCAAAGGCTTCAATAAACTGAAATGGTATTTTCCACTTTTCTAATTGCCTGATTGTATGTTCTCTTCTGTCCAGGGAGCGACTGAGATTAATTACATAAACAGGTATGTTCAAGGTATAAATCTAGGATATTGTATGGAACACGGAAAATCTTCTTCCTCTACTGAAAGGTTGTATGTAAGTCCCTACATATTGATGAATTCAAATTTACTCTTGTAACTGGGTACTATTTTTTGCATTTTTTCGATAACCTCCTTATCTGAAAGTGTATATAAGGAATCTAAAATGCTGTTTATTTTAGGGATTATCAGATCAAAATTATTCTCACCCACCTGGGCAATTGAAATTTTCGGATTATGAGTTGGCAGCATGGGTTCATCCTCGGCAAATAGTTCCTCATAGAGTTTCTCTCCCGGTCGTAATCCGGTAAAAACAATTTTTATATCCTTATCAGGTTCGAGTCCGGATAAATGAATCAGGTTTTTTGCTACATCCAGTATTTTAATAGGTTCTCCCATATCAAACACATAGATCTGTCCCCCATTACCCATAAAACCTGCTTCAAGAACAAGCTGACAGGCCTCAGGAATTGTCATAAAAAACCGTGTTATATCAGGATGAGTTATCGTGACAGGTCCCCCCTCTTGTATCTGTTTTTTAAATAGCGGAATAACAGAACCATTTGAGCCAAGTACATTTCCAAATCTTGTAGTGACAAATTGTGTTTTTATATTATCACGGTGTGATTGAGCCTGAACCAGTAATTCACATATCTTCTTGGTAGCCCCCATAACATTTGTAGGATTTACAGCTTTGTCAGAAGAGATCATTACAAATTTCTCAACTTCATATTTTATCGCCAGCTCGGTAAGTATCTTAGTCCCTCCTACGTTAACTCTGAAAGCCTCATGAGGATGAGATTCCATTATAGGAACATGCTTATAAGCAGCAGCATGGAAGATTATCTCAGGTCTATATTTTCTGAAAATGTGTTCCATGTTCTCCTGTTGTGTAACATCTCCTATTATGATCTTTATCTTTTGCTCCGACATTTTTTCTTTTAATTCTTCTCCCAGATAAAAAGAGGGTGTCTCTGCCTGATCAACAAGAATCAGCTGCCCGGTCTTGAATCTCGTAAGCTGCCGTGCAATTTCTGAACCTATCGAACCTGCAGCTCCTGAAACCAAAATTGTCTTCTCTGTCAATCCCTCTTCAATCCTTTCTAAATCAAGTATTATTGGTTCACGTGCAAGAAGATCTTCAAGCTTAACCTTTTTAAAATTTTTAATCTGCAATTGTCCATTGAGCCAGGTATCAAATGAGGGAGTGTCGAGTATTTCACAGCCAAGCTGAATCATCGATTCAATAACACCCTTCTTCCTTGTCGGCTCAATATTATTTATAGCTATAATGAAAACTTTGACATCTTTTTCCTCCACAAATTTCTTTGTAAGCACTTTTCTTGAATAAACAGGGCTCCCGTTAACATATTTACCCTGCAGCTTTTTAGCATCATCGATAAATCCAAGGACTTTATAATCACTCTTCGGATCTCCTTCGATAACTCTTTTTACAACTACTCCAAGACTTCCGGAACCATAAATAAGAACATTCCTTTTCTCCCTGGCAGATGAGGTAGAAAATTCATAAAACATTTTAACCAGCACTCTAAAGAATATAAGAAATACATTTACTGCCCCAAAGTGTATTATGAGGATTGACATGGGAATATTTAAAATACTTTCCCACTTATCATAATATCTGCAAACAAGAGTTGTAGTGATCAGCACTATCAACGCTGCAGAGCTGAAAAAGATGATCTTATATGTATCTTTAAGTGTTGCATGTCTGATCATTCCTGCATAAGACTGGAAAAGCAACATGAACAGAGTATAAACACCCAAAACATTAAATGCTTGTTTGAATGCTAAAGATGTTTCAAAGCTATACACTTCGAAATTATACCTCAGCATATAGGCTATCAGAAAAGCAAAGAAGACAACAGACATATCAATAAACAGAACCAACCACCTTGGTAATGAATGGTTCTTGAATATCTGAATAAGTTTGCTTTTAAGAGATTCGATCATAAAGTGCTGTAAACTAATGTAAAATTAGTTATAATTTGTTAATACCAAATTTAATTATTGACTGTTTTTATATTGAAAAAGTTGCTGGTTGCTTGTTCCTAGTTGCTCGTTGTGTTCCATATTATGAATTCTGAACATCAAAAAAATTTTTCTTAAACTTGCTGTCAGGCACGCTTTCGCCACATCAGTCCCATGATATAAACTTTGTATCTGGCTGACTATGATATAAATATATATTAAAATGTGACAAATGTCACAAATTCTTCATGAACCATTCAACAGCTTGGTCAAGCCCTTCTTTTACATTATGAGAAGGAGAATAACCTAGCAATTGCTTTGCTTTTTCTATTGATGCCTGTGAATGAGGTATATCTCCTGACCTCTCCTGACCATAACCAGGTTCAATTGTCAAAATTTCTTTGTCATACTTTCCAGCTGATTCCCTTATAAGGGTAAAAAGCTGGTTGAGTGAAGTCCTCTCCCCATGGGCTACATTATATACCTGGTTTATGGCAGCTTCATCTTTTACTATTGCAGCCAGATGATTTGCTTGTATTACATTATCAATATATGTAAAATCGCGTGAGTAGGTACCATCACCGTTTATCACCGGAGCTTTATGCTCCCTAAGCAACTTTACAAATTTCGGGATCACCGCTGCATAGGGCCCTTCAGGTTCCTGACGACGGCCAAAAACGTTGAAATATCGCAGTCCTATTGTTTCAATCCGATAATTATTTGTAAAGTTTTCTGCAAATAACTCATCAACATATTTTGTAATTGCATATGGAGATAAGGGTTTTCCTATCTTACCCTCTATTTTTGGAAGATCAGGATGATCACCATAGGTGGAGGAACTTGCAGCATAAATAAATCTCTTTATCCCAGCTTCTTTAGAAGCGAACAGTATCTTCACAAAACCTCCAATATTGAC
>CAZDOM010000165.1:0-4551 GCA_964507015.1 uncultured Rikenellaceae bacterium
GTTATCCTCCTATGGTTACTTTAATTCCTGTATCAGAAAAGAACTCCTTAAGTTCATCCATTCTTTGCCGGGATGGCTGCTCGGCATCATTCATGCGATAAGGAATACTGAACTTCTTATATTTTGCTTTGCCGATTCTGTGATAAGGAAGCAGGCTTATCTTTTTAAGGTTATCACGTTTGTTATCTGCCAGGAATTGTTTCGTGGCATTGAGGTTTTCCTGATCATCATTGAAACCTGGTACAATCGGTATCCTGACAAAAATATCCGTTCCGCCGTCAAGTATAAGCTTAAAATTACTGAATATCAACAAATTCGACACTCCTGTAAACTCCACATGCCTGGAATCATTCATATGCTTGATATCAAAAAGGAACAGATCAGTATATGGCATCACTTTCTTGAGATTCTCGGCAGGTGTGTATCCTGAAGTATCAACAGTTGTATGATAACCGTTTCCCCTGCAGGCTTTCAGTGTTTCTGCCAGAAACTCAGTCTGCAGCAATGGTTCCCCACCTGAAAAGGTAACACCTCCACCTGATTCATTGATAAATATATGTTCCCTTTCAAGGATTTCAATTATATCATTCACCGAATAGTATTTCCCGACTTCTTCCATCCGGGTGAATTCCCTGTCGCCTACTTTCTCAATCTGTTCCGCTTTTTGTTGTTCCGGAGATATACCTTCCGGATTATGGCACCACCAGCAGGAGAGAGAACACCCTTTCATGAAGAATGTCACCCTGATACCGGGGCCGTCGTGGATTGAATACCGTTTAACGTTGAAAATCAAGCCTTTCATAAAGAAAGATAAAAGATAAAAGGGAAAAGATAAAAGTGAAAAAGGGGAATTGGTGATGTAAATTCCTGGCTGGAGATCTGATGCAGTTTACCTGGAATAGAACATTAAACAACTATAGAGTCGTCTGCCGAGGCGCTGCCAGTTGAAACTGAATTTAAGCTTTGCTATCATAAAATTCTGAGTGCAAGTTATATATTTTTCAGATTTCCTGCGTTATATTTATAAGTTTTTCGGGGGAGAAATCATGAGATTGTCTTTATTGTCTGCAGTTTTCTTAATGATCTGTTTCCAGGTATTCACTCAAACTCCTGAACGTTTTACTGTCAGTGGATATGTTAAGGAAGAAGGAAGCGGGGAAACACTTATAGGTGTGAATATATACATGCCTGATTACCAGGCAGGTACGGTAACCAACAATTATGGATTCTATTCAGTAACCTTCTCATCTGCTGATTCAGTAAGGATAGTATTCTCATATGTGGGTTTTACTCCTGAAACCGTAACTCTTGATCTCAGGAAAAACATTGAATTGAATATAGATCTCCGATCCGGTGTTTCACTTGATGAAGTCACTGTTACTGCAGATCATGCTGAAAAGCTAAGCGAATCAGTGAGGATGAGCAGTATTAAGGTCCCTGTGAGCCAGATAAAAAATGTCCCGACACTTCTTGGCGAAAAGGATGTCATGAAAGTATTGCAACTCATGCCAGGTATCCAGAAGGGATCTGAAGGAAGCAGCGGATTGTATGTAAGAGGTGGAGGTCCTGATCAGAATCTTATAATACTTGATGATGCAATAGTATATAATGTATCTCATCTTTTCGGATTCTTCTCCCTGTTCAATGGTGATGCACTGAAGAGCATTGAACTTACAAAAGGAGGATTTCCGGCACGATATGGCGGACGCCTCTCCTCGGTACTGGAGATGAACATGAAGGAAGGAAACAAGGAAGAGTGGCATGGCGAAGGAGGAATCGGACTTATTTCATCAAGGATGACGCTTGAGGGTCCGATTCTTAAAGACAAGTCATCAATACTTCTTTCAGCACGAAGGACCTATGCAGACATTATTTTGAGGCCGATCATGAAGGTTATGGAAGATATGGAAGGTACAGATGCCGGATATTATTTCTACGACCTGAATGCAAAAATCAATTACGACTTCGGCAGGAAAAATAAGCTCTACTTAAGCGGATATTTTGGTAAGGATAAATTCTTTATTAAGTATAAAGATCCTGAGCAGGAATATAATGAGAAAGCCGGCCTGCAGTGGGGCAATGCGACAGGCACTCTTCGCTGGAACCATCTCTTCAACAGCAAGTTCTTTTCAAATACGTCACTGGTTTTCAGTGATTACAAATTCGGTATAACTTACAGGTATAAGAGCAAAAATGAAGACGAAAACTATTACGCTGAATATTACTCCGGAATCAGGGACCTCTCACTGAAATACGATATCGATTATATCCCTGCACCATCACACTGGATAAAGGCAGGAGGTATAGTAATATCGCATAGATTCACACCTTCAGTATTCATAGAAGTGGGTGAGTCAGTCAACTTCAACAAAAGGCAGGAAGACCAGGCAAACGGGCTTGAATCGGGGATCTATATAGAAGATACCTGGCAGCCTTTACAGAATATTAAGATCAACGGAGGACTCCGCTTCAGTCACTTCCTCGCTCAAAAAGAACAGTACCATTTTTTTGAGCCCAGGCTTTCAGCAGCATGGAGGTTCAGAAACGATTTTGCCCTGAAAGCATCGTATGCATCAATGAGCCAGTACATACACATGATATCGATGACAGGAATAAGCCTTCCGACTGACCTGTGGGTACCAACCACCGACCGGGTTAAACCACAGCAGTCAAGACAGGTTGCTCTGGGAGCAGTAAAGGATATATCTGTCCCTGAGATGTCATTTTCCATTGAAGGATATTATAAAACAATGAACAATGTGCTTGGGTATAAGGAAGGAGCGACTTTCCTGGAGTTTGACGAGGAAAACCCTTTGGAGGAGGATATCAGCTGGGAAGACAATGTAACATCCGGAAAAGCGTGGTCGTATGGATTGGAATTTCTTGTCCATAAAAAAGCGGGACGTTTCTCAGGATGGATTGGTTATACACTTTCCTGGACACAGATGCAGTTTGAATCACTTAATTTCGGAAGAAAATTCTACGCAAAATATGACAGGAGGCACGACATATCACTTGTCGGATCCTTCAAGCTGAATGATCACATAACTCTTTCAGGCACATGGGTATATGGAACAGGGAACGCAGTAACCATGCCAACGTCGGTATACTCCGCACCAATGCATCCCAGGATATACATTGATGGTTATGATAATTTAAATTCATATCATCCTAATTATATTGTAAAGGATTACAGTGAGAAGAACAACTACAGGATGGCACCATATCACAGGCTCGACCTGGGTATTCAATTCCATAAGGAAAAGAAATGGGGCGAAAGAATATGGGAAATATCGGTTTATAATGTTTACAACCGGAAGAATCCGTTCTTCTATCAGGTCCGTTATGGTTACGTTCCCAGTAGTGGCAGATCATTCACGCTCCTTAAACAAATCAGCCTCTTTCCAATTATTCCATCCTTTTCCTATTCATTTAAATTCTGATGATGAAATACAGATCATTTAAATATCTTATACTTCTGGTATTAATCCTTAAGGGTTATGGATGCGAAGAATTTGTAGCATATGTTGATCCGCCTGACTTTGAACAGAAGCTTGTTATAATATCCTTTATTTCACCATCTGATACGGTTTCTAACATTTATATCACTTCCAACCAGCGGCTTTATGGTATCTATGAACAGCTGGAGGAACCTGGTGATGTTACAGGTTCAATTAGTGACGGGACAACGGAAATTCAACTGGATACAACATCATCAGGACTCTCTTTCAGAAGCGATCAAATGCCGATAATTTCCGGGGAAACTTACACTCTGAAAGTATCGGGCAGCAAAGGATTCTATGCAGAGGCTACTACTACTATTCCCAAACAGCACGAAATGATGATAAGCGTGGATACAATTATAATAGTCCGGGAAGTACTTGATTACGAACCATATATCGAACTCAGGATCATTACTGAGTTCACCGATATTCCTGATGAAAAAAATTACTACAGCATTGCCGGTAGATTCACAAAATTCAAAACCATTGACAGTTCAGAGACTGAGATTGTTGAAGGGTGGGTATGGTTTGAAGAGTCATATCTAACGGATATGGACGCAGACTCTGATAACAAAATAAAACTGGAAACATGGATCTCTGACTCATACCAAAATATTCTCCAAAATTATGACTCAGCTTTTTTAAGTATCTATCTGATGAATACCGAAGAGGCTTATTACCTGTATCATACATCAATATATGAAAATGACAATAGTGATAATCCTTTTTCAGAAGTTAAGCCTGTCTATTCGAACATTAATGGCGGACTTGGTATATTCACGTCCTATACAGTTGATTCGTTGGTGTACAGAATAAAATAATGAGTTTACACTATTTTAAACAATTCCGGCTTAAGTACTTATCTTTAAAATTATTTAGATATGATTTTATGAAAAGAACCTTATTAATAATAATATTCCCTCTTATATTTTCACAGCTATTTTCGCAATCAATTGAACGTTGTACTGTCAGCGGGTATGTAAAGGAAGCAGGCAGCGGTGAATCCCTGATCGGTGTGAATATATATCTGCCCGATCAAAGGGCAGGC
>CAZDOM010000166.1:0-4467 GCA_964507015.1 uncultured Rikenellaceae bacterium
AAGTTGAGTTATGCTGCATTTTCTTTACGGTTGTTCTGAGACGGTTCCGCTCAACTATAAAATCTCAAGAACCACTGAAAACTAACCGTGCTAATTCCACCTACCTGATATCCGTACTTGGGTAGGTGGATTTTTTTGATTTACATTACTAAAACTCGTAAATTTGGTTAGACACTGTTTTACTGATAAATAATTAAAATGTTTTACTATGTAATCTAAAAACCACAGATATACCAATACACACATTGCCCAATATTTAAAACAAGAACTTAAAATAGAAACAAAAATGAAAATCAAACTAATAGGATTAACAATCTCCCTGGTTATTATGATCAGTTGTGTTCCAAAATCTGATTACGAGAAATTAGAAAAGGAAAAAGCTGATTTGGAAACTCAGTTAGAAGAGACTATGCAAGAATTATCAGACGTAACTTATGAATATAATTTGCTAATAGAAGAAAAAAGACAGGCGGAGATCGAAAGAAATAAAAAACCTTACATTACTGAAGCTCAAGCTTTAAAGTACATTAAGGACAATTACAGTTTTTACGAAAAGGACGTGTTATATAGAAACGTGCAATTGAGACGAATTGATGACAATAGTTTTAAAGTATCACTTGAGACATGTACAAATAAGGGAGATTTTAGCAATTCCGATTTCTTTTGGAATTCTCAAGTAAGAACTCTAACTGTTTATAAGAACGGCGAATATGATTTCTAAATAATAAACGTTACGATTTTTACCGATGTAAAGAGACCTTAAAATCTATTCCAGGGGTACGATGATAGTCGTGAGTGATACCTATATACCACTTTTATATTTTACCATACCCCTATCACAATTCTAGCCCTCTCAGGGCCATTATTTAAGCTCCCATTATCCCACAATATACTGTTTGAGGAAATTTGGGGGCCTTAAGTCGTAATTATTTAAAATTAAAATCATGGATGATGAAGTTAAAGGTGCCTGTATTGATATATACAGGAATGGGCTGCTTGATACAGCCTCAAAGTCATTACTAACAGCATATGCTGATTACCTGGATAAGGAGTTTGTTTCATTTAGTATCAGGTTCCTCGAGCCTCAGATAAGGACTGAATATGAAGAATCACAGATTATCAAAGCTATTGGTTACAGACCTGTAGAATCAATAGTCATTTGTGGGTTACTAAGGGTAATATTCTATGCTGCAGAGGAAATCATGAGGAAGTACGGTGGATACTTACAAGCTGGAGCTCCTGAAGATATAATACCAACTATACAGGGCAAGGCTTACAAGATTGTACATGAAGATATGCATGAACCGACAGAATTGAGTCAATATCATCTCCTGGATGTAGACTTCGTAGCTAATTACTTTAACGTCCGGCGCGATCCCGCCGTCCTCAACATATTTTCGTTAGAGAGATTTAGTATAGGCTGGGAGAAGATTAACGATCTATTATCAAGAGAATCAAAAAATTAATTTCACTTTCTTGATAAAATAAAATTGACTTTTATTCAAATAAGTCCGTACTTTGTAAGTTGTCAATAATAAACTGAATGCCGGATTTTTCATTGCTGAAGTTACATTTACATAAAATGAAAAAAGTTCTTGTATTTCTAGTTTTATTATTCATTATCTCTGTATATAAGGCATTCCCTCAGAGTAAATTTGAAATATCAAGTGGACTGGGATTTCCTGAATTAATCGATTTGAAAGTAAAATACGGTACTCGTTTTCAAGTTGGCTTAGGACAAGGATTTTTTCTCGGGCCTTCTGAATTATATCCGGGATTTGTTCATTTTATGGCCACTAATACTGAAGTGTCTTATCACTTTGGTAAGAAATCCAAATTCATTAATCAGGGCAAATATTATTTTTTAGGTGGCCTGGGATTTAATTTAATGGCGAAGATTAGCGAATGGAGTATAAAACATGATCTGGGTTTTAATTTAGCAAGTAGCTATATTGATTGGGAAACTGATAGGTTTATTATTTATTGTTACCCAAGAATTGGTACCACAATAAACTTGTCAAAAAGAATTGGGGTTAATCTTGATGCAGGAGTTTTCATCCCATTTTATAACTATGGACATCCGATAACATCATCTGGTAGTATCCATTTATTCTTCAGACTATAAATCCATAAAGAATAATTCGATTTGAACAAGTTTAACCAAGAAGCAACCATGAGAAATAAATCTATATCATTTGCATTATCGATCCTTATAATTACACTTATATCCTGTGAAAAGGAAGTTGAACCTGGTAATATGATATTTTCATCAGTATATCCTATAAGCAATATCTTCTGGACTGAATCATCAAATGAGATATTGTATATCACTGAAGATTTCAATTTAATGATTGGCTTTACTGTATCGATTAATTTTGTTGATATTTCTACAAAAGTGAGTAGAAAAGCAATCGATATTCAAAACCAGTCGGGTTATCAAATATACCTGAACAACAATAAAATATATTATACTGATTGTCTGGATCCTGATAATATAAAGTTATATTCTGTAGACATTTCAGGACAAAACAACGAACTGGTGAATGATTCGATGTGTCATAACCTGCATTTGTCAAAGAAATATATGGCATATTTAAAAGATCCGTATACCACAAGCACAACTGCATTATTTGATTTAGAAACCGGTTCAGAAAGGATTATTGCTCCAGGATCTGTTAGTTTCCCGTTATCAATCTCTCCTGATGGAAATTGGTTGATGATGGCCATAAGCGAGAACACGGATGGCATCCCATTATTGATTAATACAACGACAGGAGATATTACTGATTTAATGCTTTCATATCATTCCAGTTATTGCGGATATTTCTGGAGAGACGATGAAGTCTACACCATGTGGAGTGTAAGTGAGATGGAATGTAATATTGAAAATATGCGAACAGGGGAAATTCTTATTTCAACAAAGGAACTTCAAAGTGAGTGTAGCTGCACCTTTACTTTCTCTCCTTCCGGACAATATATATATTACGTAAATGAAATAAGAAACAATGATTATGAAATTGAAAAACTATATCTCAACATAATCAACACTTATACCCTGGAGAGAACGGAGATTGACATGGGAAACAAATCAATATTCCTTATAAAATTCTCTCCGGATGAATCGCGTATCGCATTTATACGAGACGATTATGACATCTATATTCTTAACCTGTAAAAAATTTGATATGTCACATAAATTTTTAAAGACACTCATTTACTGACTAATAACCTATTCATTTAATTTTTCAACCCATGATTAAGAAAATAATCTACTTCCTAAATTTTTTTTTAATTTCCCTTGTAATCAATGGCTGTTATGTTACAAAAACAATATCTTATAATAATCCAGCTATTGTATGGAAAGATTCCCTTTTACTTCATCAAAATAAGACCTTGTATGAATTAAAGAATTTTGAATTTACTGGTAAGATTCTAACTGGACATTTAACTGAATTTGATAGATCGTGCTTGAATAAACGAGATACTCCATTTTGGTTACAAGTTTTTATAGATTCTGATTATGTTTTAACAACAAATAAAGATACTTCTGACTTTGTCATGATTCCATATTATGCAATAGACAAAATTGAAAAAACACGATTTAGAATAGAATTCGCATTGCTAGGTATTCCTGTATTTTTAGTTCTATATTGTACTGTTTTATACATAGGTTTGGTTTTCGGCGGATAAATTGAATTATGAGATATTGATTTTTCTGAAAATTCAATTGCTTAGAAATTCAAGGATTTTCTCATTCACCAAATCCGGATGAGCAAACATCAGGCAATGTTCCGAGTTTGAAATAATCTCCGTTTTGATATTTGGTGCAATACTGTTAAGTCTGTTAACAGCCTCTTTTACTTGTAAGCTTCCCCGGAGTAGGTCCAGTTAAAATTAGAGTATAATCTTTAATTTTATGACCTTGGACTCCTCCCATATTTACGTACCAGTTAAAAGTAGAGTTTTCGGGCTATTCTGATACTCCTCATGTACCTCATTCGGAGTTAAATCATTCAAAGAACTGTGAGGTACAATCAATAAATGGTATTGTCTCTGAATTCGGAAAGAAATATGATGTTCCTACTCCATATAATGATAAAGTAATTGAGGTAATCCATGCAATTGAAAACGGAATATATAAGCCGGAATTCGGTAACATCTATCTGTTTGAAGAAATGAACTTTTGATGTTTTTATTAATGGCAGTGTCGTTGCATGCAACGACACTGCAGACCTTTCTTCAACAAAAACCAGCCATGCTGATTCCATCCATCCTGCGTGAACCTTGGGTGGGTGGATTTTTATTTGATTTAAGTCAGTGTTTATCATAACTTTGATATAATTGACTCATAGGTAGTAACTAAAACTCTACAAAATGAAAAAGTCAGTATTTTTAATAATGGGTTTATTCTTCTGTTTGAATATCAATTCACAGGTCCCTCAGGGATTTAATTATCAAGCTATAGCC
>CAZDOM010000167.1:0-4394 GCA_964507015.1 uncultured Rikenellaceae bacterium
TCAACATCATCGGTAAGATTTAATGATGGTGCCATGTGACTCAAAATAAAAAACTCACGGGTACCATAGGCCTTGTCATAAGAACTGATCACCTTCCGGAACTTCAGAGGCTCTTTCCCATCCCAGTAACCCAGGTCTTTAGCCACTTTTTTCAGATCAGTGCTGTACATAAACATATCCGGATCATTGAAATCAACAGTTGATATCCTGGGCATATTGGCTGAAACACCTACATGATCATCAGGGATCCTGGCAGCACACCAGATAGCTGAAGGTTTTCCTTTCCCCGATCCTGATATCTCAAGCTGCCATACCTCCTTTGGATCTGCTATAGTTATGCATTCTGCATAATCTCCATAACCGTATTCCTCAGCCAGTTTCCCAATCAACTTGATAGCTTCTCGTGCTGTCTTGCACCGCTGTAAGGCAATTTTCTCCAGTTCCTCAATATAGAAAATCCCCTCCGGGTTTCTTAGTTCCATCCTTCCTCCTATTGTTGTTTCACCTATTGCAAGCTGTTTCTCATTCATGCAGGGATAAGCTGTATTCAGAAATGCATATGTCTCTTCAACCTCAGGTATCTCTCCTGTCTTTCTTACATTCCGCATATCATATGATGTCTCTCTTGGATCAAGAGTACCTGTATAAACAGTGTGAACAGCTCCCTTTTCATATTTTGTATGAGGAAATATCTCCACCCAGGTCCTGTACATTCCATCGCAGGTATGCGAAGTAATTACAGATCCGTCGGTTGTTGCAAGCCTGCCAACCATAATACTGGTACAGCTACCCTTATAATTCTGATTATTAACGTCATTATTTATGTATTGAACCTGTAGATTCGATGCATGCATCGAATCTACTACTGTGAAACATAGTAGTAACAGAAGGATAAACCGGAAAAATGAAACTTGTGTCCTTTTCATGTATAATGATTTTTAATGAGTAATAATTCAATCCCTAACAAATTTATGATATAATATCGATAGTAGGTTCGTTGCATGCAACGAACCTTAAAATTTCGTTAAATCTTCTCACTATAATGTCAATACCTTTTGATATGGCATATAATTTGAACTGGATTTTATAACAAAACAGGAGGCAGATCATGAAAACAATGAAAATAATATTAGTAAGCCTTTTAATGGCAGGCGGTTTGATCCTGAATACATTTTATGCTTCTTCACAGGATATGGAGAAAGATCTGACACGCCAGGAACGAAAATTTATGAGAAAGGCACAGCTGGAGGCAAATTTCAATCTCCTGGATTCATTGCTCAATTCAAATAGATTCGTCCTGGTTGCTGATTTTCTTCAGAACAAATGGGGTGACAGAATTTCAGTTGTCCAGACAATTAATTTCATAAAAGTAAATGGTGAAACAGGTGTTTTGCAAACAGGTTCAAACTCCGGTTTGGGCTACAATGGCATTGGTGGTATAACCGCCGAAGGTACAATCGGTGATATGCAAATAACCAGAAACTTCAAAAATCTTAGCTATACCCTGAGATTCAGCCTTGCAACACAGATCGGACACTATGATGTAGTAATGTCTGTTTCTGCAGGAAATTATGCAACGGCAACTATATCCGGGACAACATCTGACAAACTCACCTGGATCGGCCACCTTGAAGATGTTGATTTTTCAAAGGTCTATAAAGGCAGGAATACCATCTGATTTTACAAGAACAAAAATATTAACCGCAAAGATCGCTAAGTCTTAACGCAAAGTACGCAAAGAAGTGTAATACTAAAATACACCTTTGCGTGCCCTACGGTTAATTTTTTTGAGTTATAATTTTAATCAATCCTGATTATCATTAATTTCTTATCTTTCTTAACTTTATATTGGAACAAAACATATTTAGCTTCTGATCCTAAATGTTAAGAAAAACCATCTTTACAGCCTGTTTTGCCATAGTCCTTATAAATCAAGCAAATGGACAATGGTATGTAAAAAAGTATAATGTCACCGATATAAATTATCTTTCCAGAGAACAGCTTGACGAATCACTGAAAGCTTCCAGGACTAACCTGCTATATTCAGGTATTGTTTCCGTTGCCGGGGTGGGTATCTTTCTTGCCGGCAGATATTTGCCATATGAGATTGACGATGAAGCCTCATTTTTTGAGCAGCTGTTAGGAGAAAAAGGAATGAAGAAAGTAATGATGGCCACAGGTGCAGGAGTGGTTGCCGGAGGCGCAATAGCCGGAATAGTATACCTGACAAGGATTGGAAAGATTAATTCTGTTTTAAACGAGTACTATTCCTTTAACGGAACACTTAATATCTGCCCGGTAATAATTGTTAATAGCTATAACCAATCATTTGGTCCCGGGTTTTCATTTACTTATAATTTCTGAATACTTCATCTAATAATATATATCATGAAAAATTCTAACCTATTGACATTGTGTGCTTTGCTGGTTATCCTGGCTTTTTTTATCACACCTCAGCAATTATCGGCACAATCTGCAATCCCCAAACCTGAGGAGCATTTTGGCTTTGTCCCCGGCTCCGACTATATGCTTTTCAGCTACGAACAACTGATTGATTACCTCGCCAGGCTTGATAAGGTCTCTCCCATGCTTAAGCTCGTTGAGAACGGACAGAGTCCCATGGGCAGGAAGATGTATATCGCCTTTATATCATCTGAGAATAATATTAACAACCTCGACAGGCTAAGGGAAATAAATAAAGAACTGGCTCTTAATCCGGATCTGTCTGAAAAAGAACAGGCTGAGTATATAAACGAAGGTAAGGTATTCTTCCTGGCTACACTTTCGATGCATTCCACTGAAGTGGCACCTGCCCAGGCATTGCCATTGATTGCTTATCAGCTTATAACAACTGATGATCCGTTAATAAAGAAATATCTAGATGATGTCGTGTATATGGTAGTGCCAAATCATAATCCCGACGGGATGGATTTTGTGGTAGAGAACTACAATAAATACAAAGGAACACAATACGAAGGAGCCTCACTGCCACGTGTTTATCATAAATATGTTGGTCACGACAACAACCGTGACTTCGTTACACTTTCCCAGGAAGACACTAAAGCCATCTCACGTATTTTTGACCTCGACTGGTTCCCGCAGGTGATGATCGAGAAACACCAGATGGGATCTACCAGCATTCGTTATTATGTTCCTCCTTCAACCGATCCCATAGCTGAAAATGTGGATGCCGAGTTATGGGCCTGGACCGGTGTATTCGGAACCAATATGCTTCGCGACCTTACCAATGCAGGTCTCGCAGGTGTGGGACAAAAAACTTTATATGATGATTACTGGCCCGGTTCAACAGAGACCTGCATATGGAAGAACGTAATCGGAATGCTTACCGAAGCAGCCAGTGCCAGGGAGGCATCACCCTTATATATCGAACCGAATGAACTACAGGTAGGTAAAGGTCTTTCCGAATATGAAAAAAGCATAAACTTCCCCTTGCCATGGCCGGGAGGCTGGTGGTACCTGGGTGATATCGTTAAGCTTGAAATTGAATCTACCAATTCCATTATTAAAACAGCTTCTCTCCTGAAAAACGACATCCTGAAATTCAGAAATGATATTTGCAAAAGAGAGGTGGAAAAAGGGAAAAAAGAATCTCCCTATTACTATGTGGTGCCGGTTGAGCAGGCTGACCAGAGTGAGCTTATAGAACTGGTCGCACTGATGAAAGAACATGGCATCAATACCTTTCAGCTTACTGAAGATTATACACTCAATGGCATCAATCTTAAAGCAGGTGATATAGTATATCCGCTTGCACAACCTTTCAGGGCATTTGTAAAGGAAGTAATGGAAAAACAGGATTACCCTGTCAGACATTTCACCCCTGGTGGTGAGATTATGCGTCCGTATGATGTTACAAGCTGGTCATTGCCCCTGCACAGGGGACTTGTATCTCACGAGGTCAAAATACGTGATAAAGCCTTCGAAGAAAAACTTAAATTATTGACAGATGTTTATAATCCGCTTAAAGCTGATTACAGACTACCGGCCATCTTTCCTGCGACAAGCAACGGCAGTTTCAAGGCTGCTTTTATTGCCATACAGAGCGGATTGAAGGTTAGCCGTCTTGACAAGGAAGTACAGATCAACGGTAAAACCTATGGAAAGGGAAGTTTTATTATCCAGGGTGAAAACAAGGATATGCTCAACAATATTGTTAAGGAGTCACTTACTGAACCCGGGTATATAGAAGATCCCGGAAAACTTGAATTATCACCTGTCAGTATGCCCCGTATAGCACTTGTTGAGACTTATTTCGGTGATATGGATGCCGGGTGGACACGCTACCTCTTTGACACTTATAAACTACCATTCACAGTACTACATCCCGATGAGTTTGAAAAGACAGACTTTGTCAAAAATTATGATATTGTAAT
>CAZDOM010000168.1:0-4359 GCA_964507015.1 uncultured Rikenellaceae bacterium
AATCTTTCTGATGTTGGCAATGCAGAACTACTGCCAAGTATAGTTAATTTCATCGTTGTTCTGCAGTCCTAATCACTTCAGGATATCATTTTTTCAGCATCTGCCACTGTTCCTGTGATTGTCAGGACCGTATCGAGCTGCGAGATTGTGATAAGTCGTTCTACGGCTTCATTAAGACCGCAAAGAACGAATGTTCCTCCTGCGTTTTTACATAGTCTGTTCGCAACAAGGATAGCACTCAGGCCTGAAGAATCACAGTATTGACATTTCTCAAGGTCAAGGATGATGTTTTTCTCCCCTTTTCCTGAGACAAGCACAAGTTCAGATTTTAGCGCAGGAGCAATGTGTGTATCAAGCTTTTCTGACTGAATCTGAATCAGAGTGCTATTATTCCGGCTCTCAATATTGAAATCCATAGTAATAAATTTTGATAGCCTAAATTTAACAAATATTTCTATTTTTTGGAAGCTTTATTTTGTTTTTCTTCCATTTCTTCTTTTATGGCAGCCAATTCGGTAATATCACCAAGGGTTGTCTTCTCAGAACCAGACTTGGATTTCTTTACAGGCTTCTTAGTTTTTACTGTATCTTTTTTCTTTTGTGGAGCTTCATCTGTTTTCTTTTCATCTTCATAAATCCTGCTATGAGATACGATAATTTTCTTTGCAGATTTATTGAATTCTATCACCTTGAACAAAAGCTTTTCATCCACTTTCACGAGCATCCCATCTTCTTTAACGAGGTGCTTTGGTGTTGCAAAACCTTCCACACCATATGAAAGAGCAATAACGGCACCTTTATCAAATATTTCCATTACTGTACCCTCGTGGATTGAATCTACTGTGAACATATTCTCAAATACATCCCATGGATTCTCTTCCAGTTGTTTGTGCCCGAGGCTTAAACGTCTGTTTTCCTTGTCTATCTCAAGAACTATAACTTCAATTTCGGCATCTATTGATGTGAATTCTGCGGGATGCTTAATCTTTTTGGTCCATGAAAGATCTGAAATATGTATCAGGCCGTCAACACCCTCTTCTATTTCAACAAATACTCCGAAGTTTGTGAAGTTTCTCACTTTGGCTTTGTGTTTTGAACCAACAGTATACTTCTCTTCAATATTCTGCCATGGATCAGGTTTCAGCTGTTTTATTCCCAGGGACATTTTTCTTTCAGTCCTGTCGAGTGTAAGAATAACTGCCTCAACCTCATCGCCCACTTTCATGAACTCCTGAGCACTGCGAAGGTGTTGTGACCATGACATCTCTGAAACGTGAATCAGTCCCTCGACGCCCGTAGCAATCTCAACAAATGCTCCATAATCGGCCATTACTACAACTTTACCTTTAACCTTGTCACCGACTTTCATATCCGGATCAACAGAATCCCATGGATGAGGAGTCAGCTGCTTAAGTCCAAGAGCAATCCTTTTCTTGTCATCATCAAAATCAAGTATAACAACATTCAGTTTCTGATCCAGCTGGACAATCTCTTCAGGATGGTTTACACGTCCCCATGAGAGGTCTGTGATATGTATAAGTCCGTCGACACCACCAAGGTCGATGAATACTCCATATGAAGTAATATTTTTAACGGTTCCTTCAAGGACCTGACCTTTTTCAAGTTTGGCAATTATTTCTTTTTTCTGCTGCTCAAGTTCAGCTTCTATAAGCGCTTTATGTGAAACGACTACATTACGGAATTCCTGGTTAATCTTAACTACTTTGAATTCCATTGTTTTCCCAACAAAAACATCATAGTCGCGAATAGGTTTAACATCTATCTGAGAACCAGGCAGGAAGGCTTCGATACCAAAAACATCAACTATCATTCCTCCTTTTGTCCTGCACTTGATATATCCGGTTATAATTTCATCCTTTTCAAGCGATGCATTAACCCTGTCCCATGAATTTATTGCACGTGCCTTCTTGTGTGAAAGAAGTAATTGGCCTTTTTTATCTTCCTGACTTTCAACATAAACTTCGACAGTATCTCCTATTTTCATGTTCGGATTATAACGAAATTCATTCAGGCTCACTACACCTTCTGATTTATAGCCAATGTTGATAACAACCTCACGGGGAGTCATTTGTATAACTGTTCCCTTAACAACCTCATCTACTGCAACTGTTGACAGTGTCTCGTTGTACATTGCTTCATATTCCTTGTGGCGTGGTGAGGTTTTATGCTCATCACTTTCAAAACTCTCCCAGTCAAAATCCTCAGGAGATGGAACTGCCTCATGTTGATCCTTTAGTTCATCCTCAACTTTTGTTTTCCTGGGTTTCTTCTTCTTTTCAGTTTCATCAGAAACCTCAGCGATCGTACTGTCAACTATTTCAGGTTCTGTTGTTTCAACTGCTGTTTTTGTCTCAGCCTCTATTGCAGCTTCTGTTTCCGGTTCTTCTTTTTCTTCAGGTTTTTCAGGTTTTTCAGGTTTTTCAGGTTCCTCAGCTTTCTTTTCAGCTTTTATTTTAGTGGTAACATCCTCTTCACCATCTATTACCTCTTCTTCCAGAGCTTGCTCAATAAGTTTTTCTTTGGTCTCTTTTACCTTTACTTTTTTAACAGGTTTCCCTGCCGGTTCATCTTTTTCATTAACATCCTTTTTGGTTGTCTTCTTTTTGCTCTCAGTCATACTTCGATTTTAAAAAACTAATAATTAATATGTTAGACATTATATTGAAAAAATAGTGTGCAAAGATAGGATTATTTTCATGAAATATCATAATAAGAAGTAGATTTTCATTGTATTACTATCCCTCTTTCTCTTAAAGAAAAATCTACCATTCAATATTATTATACTTATTAATATTCTCTATTGAGGGGTTTTTAGGGATTTGAAGAGTATTAGTTGGTTATGGTTTGTCCCGACTTATATTATATTTGCATATTATAGTACAAAACCTGGATTTTTTATGAAAATTATTGTAATAGGAACAGGATATGTAGGACTTGTGACCGGAGCATGTTTTGCGGAAAGTGGTGTAACAGTTGTATGTGTCGATAATGATAATAGCAAGATCAAACAGCTTAATGAGAGTACTATCCCCATTTATGAACCAGGACTCGATACTTTAATAAGACGTAATGTTGAAAAGAAGAGACTTTTTTTCTCACCAAGCCTTAAGAATAACCTGGGTGATGTTGAGGTAATTTTTATCGCAGTGGGGACACCATCAGGTGAAGATGGCAGTGCTGACCTGAAAAATGTTCTTTCGGTAGCTGAAGAGATCGGTTCTGAAATAAATAATTATACACTCATAGTTACAAAAAGCACGGTACCTCCGGGAACATCAGAAAAGGTCAGAAAGGCCATTCAGGTACAGCTTGACAGACGTAAATCAAATATAATATTTGATATGGCTTCAAATCCTGAATTTCTTAAAGAGGGTGCTGCTGTTGAAGATTTCCTGAGGCCCGAAAGAATAGTGATCGGTATCGACAATGAAAAGTCAGAAGAAATAATGAAACGGCTCTATATGCCTTTTGTTCTCAATAACCATCCGATACTGTTTATGGATATTATTTCCGCTGAAATAACAAAATATGCAGCCAATTCGATGCTTGCCACACGCATAAGCTTCATTAATGAGATTGCAAACCTGTGTGACCTCCTTGGAGCTGATATTAATAATGTACGGAAAGGAATCGGAAGTGATTCAAGAATAGGCAATAAATTTATATACCCCGGATCAGGATATGGAGGATCATGTTTTCCTAAAGATGTAAAAGCATTAATTAAAACTGCCGAGGACCATGAATATGAACTTAAGGTCATTAAAGCAGTTGAAAGGGCAAATGAATTTCAGAAGAATGTAGTGTTCATTAAGATAAGAAAGTACTTCAACAACGATCTCAAAAATAGAATCATTGGTGTTTGGGGCTTGTCTTTCAAGCCAAAAACAGATGATATCAGGGAATCTTCTTCCATTTACCTTATCCGGAAGTTATTGAAAGAGGGTGTCGTTGTCAAAGCTTATGACCCGGCTGCAATGGATGAAACCAGGAAACAGCTGGGAGATAAGATAACATATGCTCCTGACCCCTATGAAGCACTTAAGGATACTGATGCACTGGTACTTATGACAGAATGGTCGGAATTTCATCTTCCGGATCTTAAAAAGATGGCAGAGATTATGAAGGGAAAAGTTATTTTTGATGGAAGAAATATATATGATCCTGAAATAATTAAAAAATCAGGTTTTGAATATTTTGGGATAGGAAGGAGATAGGTTGCTGGTTGCTGGTTGCTGGTTGCTGGTTGCTGGTTGCTGGTTGCTGGTTGCTGGTTGCTGGTTGCTGGTTGCTGGTTGCTGGTTGCTGGTTGCTGGTTGCTGGTTGCTGGTTGCTGGTTGC
>CAZDOM010000169.1:0-4243 GCA_964507015.1 uncultured Rikenellaceae bacterium
ACTTGTTGCAACAATGACAGGGGCGACACCAACATACAAGCAAAGTGAAATTCTGGAAATAATTAAATCACACAATTTGGAATATTGGAAATAACACTCTATCAGAATTACAGACCAGATGGCTTTAAAATATATAAAACATACACAATAAAATAGTGGTTTAAAATATTGTTTTACAAGAATATAAATGAATAAAAAGTACTTATATTGGATAGTATTTGTTGCTATTAACGGGGGTTTACTTTTTGGTCTGAATATGGCAGGAATTTCAGGAGCTGTGGACATGATAAAAAGTAAATTCAGCTTAAGTGATAGTGGTTTAGGAACTGTTGCAGCTCTGTTAACTATTGGTTGTCTTATTGGTGCTCTTTTTACAGGAAATTTTACTGAAAAATTCGGCAGGAAGAAAATAATGATCACCACTGCAATTTTATACATAGTATCCGCACTTGGTTGTTCATTGGCAAGTTCAGCTGCTTTATTGATTACTTTCCGTTTGCTTTCGGGATTAGTAGTTGGAATGACATCGGTAGTCGGGCCTATGTACATTTCTGAAATATCACCGGCTTATAATCGGGGGAGACTGGTTTCAATGAATCAGTTTGCCATAACCTTCGGTATATTGCTGGCTTATGTGCTGGATTATTTATTATTCGGATTGGGTGATAACAGCTGGCGATATATGCTTGCAGTTCCATCTGTATTTGGAGTAGTCTACCTTGTGTTCCTTTTAACATCTTTACCGGAAAGCCCAAGATGGCTTCTGTCTAAGAACAGGGAAGATGAGGCAATAGATGTGATGCGAAAAATTGGTGGTCAGAGATTAATTGATGATGAACTGCCTGAAATGGAGAAAATAATATTAGTTGAAAAAAGTGAATCTAAAATAAGTCTAACTGAAATTTTTAAAAACAAAACCGGGAAAATTGTATTGATTGGAACATTATTAGCTGCTTTTCAGCAAATTACAGGGATAAATGCTGTTATTATGTTTGCTCCAAATATATTTCAGGCAGCGGGTTCAGCAATTGATAATTCATTATTCCAGTCGATTGTTGTGGGATTAGTAAATTGTCTTATGACGATAGTGGCTTTATGGCTGGTAGATAAAAAAGGCAGGAAAGCTTTACTTATCTGGGGCTCAATTGGGATGAGTATTTCTTTAGCCTATTTGTTTTTTGAATTTGCCAAACCAGTTCAAAATGGAATAGCTGTCCTGGTTGCCCTGCTAGTTTATATATCCTTTTTTGCCGCTTCCTTTGCACCTATCATGTGGGTTGTTATTTCAGAAATTTACCCGAACAGGATAAGAGGAGTGGCAATGTCGTTTTCCACAGCCGTTAGCTGGTTGTGTACTTTTATTACAGTCTATTTGGCCCCTGTAATTCAGGGTAGCCTGGGTTTGCATTATTTATTCGGGATGTTCGGAGTACTAAGTATTATGGCATTCCTTTTTGTATTGATCTGGATACCCGAAACAAAAGGGAAGCCTTTGGAACAAATTGAAAAAGAACTTGGCCTTCTAAAAAAGCGTCAGACATGATTATGATAGATTGGTTGAAACCGAAGTTCATTCGGTTGGGTTAGTTAATTAGGTTAAGGCAGGGAGGAAATAATGAGTCCAACTTATTTTTATTTTCTCCCTTATTTTAAAAATTCATGCTTTACAATAAGTCCAGAAAATATAATCACAAAGTAAAACAAGAAAATGAAAACAGACAGACGTAAATTTATTCAGACCATGGGGGCCGGAGCAGCCGGTATGACCCTGGGAACTGCCGCAATTTCAGTTTCTTCCTGTGCTTCCGGTACAGGTAAGGAAAATGAAGAAGATGGGCAGGTAATCTTTATAGGCGATAATATTGCCCTTGCTGAGACAACCAATGGGAAGGTAAGAGGATTTATCCATAAAGATATCTATAATTTCCTTGGAATACCGTATGGCGCAAATACTACAGGGAAAAACAGGTTTATGCCACCCATGAAACCTGAACCATGGACAGATATTTATCCGGCAGTATACTGGCCTAATGCTGCACCTCAGCTAACAGAGAATTTTTTTAGCAGAGACAGGTATCTTGCCTTTACCGATTACTGGCATTATGATGATATAAGTGAGAATTGTCTTGGGATAAACGTATGGACACCTGGCTACAACGACAACAAGAAACGTCCGGTAATGTTATGGATTCATGGTGGAGGTTTTACCAGTGGTAATTCTATTGAACATCCTGAATATCATGGTGAGAATCTGAGCCGTTTTGGAGATATTGTATTTTGTTCTCTGAACCACAGGTTAGGTCCTCTCGGATTTTCAGATTTTGCCGGTATAGGAGGAGAAAAATATGCGGCGTCGGGAAATGTAGGTATGCTGGATATAGTGGCGGCATTGGAATGGATCAGGGACAATATTTCGAATTTCGGAGGAGATCCCGGAAATGTAACGATCATGGGGCAGTCAGGCGGGGGAGCAAAAGTATGTACACTTACAGCCATGCCATCTGCAAAAGGATTATTTGGTAAAGCAGTTGCTTTGAGTGGAATCGGACTAAGAGTCGGTGAGAAAGAGAATTCCGAAAAACTTGCATCATATATTTTAAAAGAAGCCGGACTGACTTCTTCACAGATCGATAAACTTCAGGATATGCCCTGGCGGGAATACTATGCATTAACAAACAGGGCAAGTAGGAAAATGAGAGAGGAATCTGGGGCCATAGGCATGATGGGTGGATTTAGTCCGGTAGCTGATGGAACCTATGTGTCTCAGCATCCTTTTTCACCCGAAGCTTCACCTCTGTCAAAGGATATTTCGATGATTGTATGCAGTACTTTTTATGAGAGATCACCCAGTTCATTTGATTCATCACTTGAGGATATTTCTATGGATGAAGCAAAAGAGATGGTAAAAACAACCCGGGGATTCAGCAGGATCCCGTTTGGTGATAATGCCTCAGAAATAATTGATGCATATGCCAGGAGTTTCCCTGACAAAAAACCGATAGAGATCCTGGCAATGGTAATAAGTAACAGGAAATCACAGATTGATCTGTGTAATGTAAAATATAAACAGGATGGCGCACCTGTTTACCTTGCCTGGTTTGGCTGGAATCCACCTGTATTTGATGGTAGATTGAGAGCCTTCCATACTATGGATATTTCTTTCTGGTATTATAATACAGACGTTCAGATTTCACATACCGGAGGTGGTGCAAGACCTCGTAAACTATCAGCAAAGATGGCATCTTCGCTGGTACAGTTTATGAAAACAGGCAGCCCTGATGGAGGAGGATTACCAGACTGGCCGAAATATACAGCTGAGAACGGAGAAACAATGATACTTGATGATGTTTGTGAGGTTCAGAATGATCCCGACAGGGAAGCCAGGGAATCACTACCGGCTTAACATTGTATGCTTCAATGATTAACAGGAATCAATGATTCTGAGTTAATAATATGTTACAACAAATACTATTGGATTGATTATTCAATTCATTAAAGATAACGCTTATGATAACCAAAAAAGGTACTTTATCCCAAAAAGTAATTACCGGATTCTGTATATCATTGTTCTCAATGTCTGTTATGGCACAGGTTACAAAACCCCAGCCAGGAACCCCGGCTCCTGCCCGACGGGTAACCATATCAAGACCAGTAGCCCCGAAATCGCCTGAGATATTACCTGATAACAGAGTAATTTTCAGGTTGTATGCACCAAAAGCCAGAGAAGTCTCTGTTACCGGAGAATGGATGGAAGGCTGGCGGGATGCAAGTGAAAACATGATGAAGGGAGATACAGGACTGTGGACACTCACAGTCGGACCATTAAAGCCGGAGTATTACGGATACAAATTTATTATTGACGGCGTTACAGTACTTGACCCGAACAATCTGCAGATCAGGAGGGATTGGCTGGGACATGAAAGTGTTTTACTTATTCCCGGAAAAGAAACAGAACTGTATTTTGCCCGCGACGTACCGGGTGGAACACTTTCGAAGGTATGGTATGATTCCCCTGTAATCGGGCTAAGGAGGAGGCTGTTTGTATATACTCCTCCAGGGTACGGGAATAGTAAAGATAAATATCCTGTGTTGTATTTACTTCATGGAGGATTTAATGACGAAGAAACATGGAGCTCAATGGGAAGGGTAAATGTGATAATGGATAACCTGATAGCCCAGGGTAAAGCCAAACCCATGATAGTGGTCATGCCAAATGGTAATCCCGATCAGGCAGCCGTGTCTT
>CAZDOM010000170.1:0-4241 GCA_964507015.1 uncultured Rikenellaceae bacterium
ACAAGTATCTTCAGGAGATAGGTAAAGTGGATCTTATTTCACCTGAGGATGAGGTAGTACTTGCAAGGAGAATTAAATCCGGTGATTCTGATGCCCTTAAAATACTCGTTCAGGCAAATCTTCGTTTTGTTGTCTCTGTGGCAAAGCAGTATCAGAACCAGGGAATGAGCCTGCCTGACCTGATTAATGAGGGTAATCTTGGCCTTATGAAAGCGGCTCAACGCTTTGACGAGACAAGGGGATTTAAATTTATTTCATATGCTGTCTGGTGGATACGCCAGGCTATCCTTCAGGCCCTCGCTGAACAGGCACGCATTGTTCGGTTACCTGTTAACAAGATCGGGTCCCTCAACCGTATCAACAAAGCATTTGCACGTCTTGAACAAGAGTATGAACGAGAACCTTCATCTCAGGAGATAGCTGATATGCTTGAAATGATACCTGAAGATGTTAAGGAATCTTTAAAAACAAACGGCCGTACTGTTTCCATGGATGCACCTCTCAGCTCTGAAGAGGATAATACCATGTATGATATTCTTCAAAGTAATGATACACCAAGCCCTGATAAAACCCTTATAAACGAATCACTTGCATACGAAATAGAGAGAGCCCTAAGCACACTTTCAAACCGTGAGGCAAAAGTGCTTAAACTATACTTTGGACTGGGTATGAAACACCCATATACACTCGAGGAGATAGGAGAGGAGCTCAGCCTGACAAGGGAAAGGGTTCGCCAGATAAAAGAAAAAGCAATAAAAAGAATTCAATTTACCACGCGCTGCAAAATACTTAAAACATACCTCGGTTAACGATTTGTTGCTATCTTTATCAAAAATAAATTTAAATGAGTCACCTCGTTTCTCCTTCTTTACTTGCAGCTGATTTCGGAAACCTTGCAAGAGATGTTATTTTGATAAACAACAGCCTGGCAGACTGGATACATTGCGATATTATGGATGGTGTTTTCGTTCCTAATATCTCATTCGGATTCCCGGTAATTAAACATGTGAAAAAAATTGCGGAAAAACCTCTCGATGTTCATATAATGATCGTTGATCCCGACAGGTACCTGACCCGTTTCAGAGATGCAGGTGCAAATAATCTTACAGTACAGTATGAAGCCTGTGTCCACTTGCAGCGAACAGTGACAGAGATCCGCAACCTTGGAATGAAAGCAGGGGTGGCAATAAATCCTCATACTCCTGTAATCCTTTTAAAAAATACCCTGCAATATATTGATATAGTGCTTATTATGACAGTCAACCCGGGGTTCGGAGGACAGTCATTCATAATGGAAAGCTATAGTAAGATTATTGAATTGAGGAAAATGATCAATGAGGGAGCTCATGATGTATTAATAGAGGTAGATGGCGGCATTGATACAGGTAATGCCCGTAAACTTATTGAATCAGGAGTTGATGTACTTGTTGCAGGAAATTCAGTATTCAGTTCTAAAGACCCGGTTGAGACCATCAGGAAACTGAAGGAACTTGATTGAACAATATACTCGAAGAGAACCGCAAGACCGCAAGACTCAAGGAACGAAGTGACGCAGTTCCGCGAAGCGGAAGCAAGACTCTATGATGTAACTACGGTTTCCAAATATTTAATAATCTCAGAAAAGTTATCCGCGTAGAACCATTTTATTCCCTTATCCTTACCCCACCATGTCATCTGTCTTTTTGCATAGCGGCGGGTGTTCCTTTTAATAAGATCTATAGCTTTCTCCCTGCTAATACTCCCTTCAAAATATTCAAAAAATTCTTTATAACCTACAGTATTCAGCGCATTTAGATCTTTCATGACGTATAAATCCCGTGCCTCCTTTTCGAGCCCCACTTTTATCATCTCATCAACCCTCATGTTAATCCTTTTGTAAAGCTCTTCCCTGGGTCTTTCAATTCCTATTTTAATTATTCTGAAATTTCTTTCCCTTTTATGTTTAGTGAGAAATGTTGAATAGGGTCGTCCTGTAGATTCACAGATTTCGAGAGCTCGAATTATCCTCTTCGGATTTTTCAGGTCAACCTTTTCATAATAGTCCGGATCGAGTAATTTAAGTGCCGGCCTTAATCCGGCTATTCCTTCTGTCTTATATTTCTTTAAATATTTTTCCCTGACTACCGGATCGACATCCGGAATATCATCAATTCCATTGCAGACCGCATCGATATACATACCTGAACCTCCTGTCAGAAGGGCAATATTGTTTTTATTGAAAATCGAAGGAAGGATATTAAGGACATCACATTCAAAAATGCTTACGCTGTAATAATCTTTAATTGACAGGAATCCGATAAAGTGATGTTTTACTTCAGCCAGATGACTTTCTGAAGGAAGTGCTGTACCTGTTTTCATCTCATGGAAGAACTGCCGGGAATCAGCCGAGATTATCTCACAGTCAAAATGATGTGCAATATGAATTGAAAGATCTGTCTTCCCGACACAGGTCGGACCGACAAGAACTATCAAGGTATTTTTCATGTTTTTTGTTTCAGCAAGGAGACTAATCGTCTTCTACTATAGGATCTTCACTTTCAAAACTACCCAGATCATCATTGTCACTGTCAAGAAAGAGATCATCCACTTCAGTATCATCTTCATCATCATCGTCATCAGAAACGATAATGTTATTATAAAGCTTTCTGGAACTGCTTCCGAAAATGACCTGTTTTGGGGGGATACCTTTAGAGTTTGTGCATGATGGATACTCACGGCCGTTTATTTCCGCAGCTTCTCCAGTATATTCAACAAAGAGCCCCCTTTCATTGAAAAAGTCAAAGATATAAAGCAATTTCTGATTCTTCTTGAAGATAATATCCTCAAGTACAGTGGTTTCCATGGTTGACGAACCAGTGCCCATATCGAAAAGGGTAAACTCCTCCTCTTTTTCCCAGTTGTCGGTTGCCAGGAAAAAAGATGCCATTTGTGATTTATCAAATTCCAATTCCTCCTGTAACATATTATGGAAATCCAACAAAGTGTGAGAATCCAGAAATTCAAATTCCCTCACAAACGACTCATCCTCATCTGATAATACTACAAATTTGTAAACCATGACATATTCTTATTCGACGGGTGCAAGATAATATTTTTTTATTTTACAATATTCCTGCAATATTTTTTTTTAGCAGAAATTCTAAAGTATCTATGCCATCGGCATAATCCCACAGAGCAGGCGATTGGGACATACCAAAAGTAAGAAAGTCTCTGCCAACAATACATTGTATCTTATCCTTCAGGCTTTCTATAACCTTGTAAACAATGCCGGGATCGCTGTAGTATTCATAATATAATACTGAAACAGGTGAAGACAGATTGTACTCTTCTTTAAGCAGGATAAAGCCCGTATCTGTAAAATTATCCCTGTCGACAAGATAACCGGCTTTTCTGTAATCATAATTGCTGCCATATTTTGAATGGTTTACCAGGGCAGAATAATTATCCCAAATTTTTATAATTTTTTTGAAATCATATTTTTGAGGGACATACAATTTTGATACGTTTCTGCATCCCAGCCCAAAATATGAAAAGACATCCTGTCCCAGTGCCTCTAGTTCCGAATCGCTTTCATTACCTTTAATAACAGCTATGCTGTTTCTATTTTTCCGTATGATATTCGGATACCGGCCGAAATAATATTCAAAATACCTGGAGCTGTTATCGCTGCCTGTTGCAATAATAATATCAAAATCTCTAAGGATACCCTCCTCAATTTTTATTCTGTTTTTGAATCCGGGATTAACAGAGATAAGAATTTCAGTTATAAGTATTATCAGGTCCGGGTCTTTGGAGCTCGTTTTTACAATAACCCTGTTTCCTGAAATAAGTACCGAAAGAAAATCATGAAAACCTACCAGGGGGATATTCCCGGCCATTATTATACCGACATTCAGAGGTTTATATGATTTCTTAAGTTCTGGATATGCATCAGTCCACTTAACTAAATTATCACTTGTGAGTTCATCAGCAATGCTCTTTATTGCCAGTCTTACATTTTCCGGTGTAAACCATGGATTCTTGAATTGCTGATTATCAATAAGATCAGTTACTCTGTCAGTAAAGGGTGTTGATTTTCCACCGACAGCATACCGGAGTATTTCTCCCAGAGTTGAGAAAGAAGATATTCGTTCCTCAAGTTTCATCTCCAATTATTATTGGTGCAAATTTAACGAAATAAATATCAGATGCCGGCGGTATATAATCCTAATGTCCACGGTTACATCCAAAGTATGAAATAT
>CAZDOM010000171.1:0-4178 GCA_964507015.1 uncultured Rikenellaceae bacterium
AAAGTCCGCAGAATGAAAAAACTGTGGAAGAAAAATTACCGGGATTCATGGAGTCGTTCTACGGGAAAGAATATTACGATTATGCCAGGTCGACATACCTTTTACAGCCGGTTACCGATATACATTTAAATACAACTGTTAATTATAATGAATATGAAACCGCAAAAGGGAGTTATTCAAGTATATATATTTTTCCTTCCCTGGTTATACTCATAATACTTATTTCATCTTTGAATTTCATTAATCTCACCGTTTCGGAAGGAGTTTCGCGGCACAGGGCTTTCGGAGTCAATAAAATCTGGGGTGCGGGAAAATCCTTTTTCTACAGAACATACATACTGGAATCTTTAATATTGACATTAGTGGCATTGTTGGTAGCAATATTTATTCTGGATCTGATAAGTCCCATGTTTGTGGATTTTGTACAACGTGATCTTGATCTTGAATTCTATAAGAATCCCTTCTGGATTGGAGTAACTTTAATTTTCGCTTTATTGATCGGAATTCTTAACGGTATTTACCCTGCCAATCTTTATTCATCCAAGAAAATGGTTGATTATCTGAAGTATAAGGTTGATCCATCGGTGAAACAATTTTATGTGCAGAAGGTATTCCAGATCTCCCAGTTTGCAATCTGTATATTTTTAATAATTGGATCATTTGTTGTTTTCAAGCAACTCAATTATATAGACAAAAAAACCAATCAGTCACTGAACAGTGAAGCAGTACTTGTGATCAAGAATGCTAATAAACTAGGTAACAAACAGGAGGTATTTAAGACTGAATTGAAAAAGATAAGCGGAATTTTGGATGTGTCTGTATGTGATGAGGTACCCGGGTTAGCAGATTACTCACATTGGGGACTTCCTGTTGATTCAGCTGCATTCGATACACATGTAGCGGTTTTTTACTGTGATTATGATTATTTATCGACTCTGAATATGCAGGTTGTCAAAGGCCGTTTCTTTTACCCGGATTTTTCAACAGATACCAAAAGTATTGTCTTAAATGAAACAGCTGTAAAAACATTAGGATGGGAAAATGATCCTTTAGGGAAACGCTACAGGTTAGTGGATACCTTTAGCGTAATCGGGGTTGTAAAGGACATCTATTTTGAGTCATTTCATCATGGAATAATACCTCAGGGATTTTTCCTTAATCCACCAAATACGGGTAGCCGTATCTTGTTAAAAATGCGGTCTGATGTAATTCCTGCAACTATACAGGATGTAAGGAAATTATGGGCAGAAATGATTCTTGACAGGGAAATTAGATATAATTTCCTCGACGAAGACTTTAATTCATGGTATAAAAATGAAAGAAAAACCGGGCAATTGGCAATTATTCTCACATTCATTGCATTATTTCTTTCAGGCCTTGGATTTATGTCTCTTGTCCTGTTATCAATACATGACAAGACAAAAGAAATCGGGATACGGAAAGTAAATGGAGCAAAAATCCGGGAGATAATATATCTTCTGAATGGAAAATATGTAAAATGGATTATGATATCTTTCTTATTAGCAAGTCCTGTTGCCTGGTATGCGATGCATAAATGGCTGCAGAACTTTGCTTACAAAACAGAAGTGAGCTGGTGGATCTTTGCACTCGCCGGACTAATTACCCTCGGAATTGCACTTATGACTGTCAGCTGGCAGAGCTGGAGAGCTGCAACAAGGAATCCAGTTGAGGCGTTGCGGTATGAGTAATACCCCCTCTGCCTCGCAAGCTCGGCATCTCCCCCCAAGGGGGGAGAATAGCACCCTGCGGAACAAGTCGTCCCGCCTTAGCGGGAGGTTGAGGGGTAAAAAGGAAGTCAGATGTGTCAGGTAATAAGCAGTTAACTAACAACATAATTTAACCGATATGATTTGGTATTATTTAAAGATTGCTGTTCGTAATATTCGAACTAATAAAAAGTTCTCAATAATAAATATCACAGGTTTTGCATTTGCCATCTCCATTTGTCTGGTTATAGAGCTTTATCTTCAAAAGGAATATTCGTATGATCGTTATAATGAACATGCTGATCAGATAATCAGGCTGACTAATGAAAAAGACAATTCGAGCATGATTGACTACCGAGTGAAAGATATCCTGCTGAAAAATTATTCTGAGATTGAAAATGCATGTATCGTAATACGTTCGCCTCATCCTATTGAGGTAAAGAGCGGAGACAAGGGATTCTACCTTGATGATGCCATGTCTGTTGACAAGAGTTTTTTTGAAATTTTCACGGTTCCCTTTGTATCAGGCAATAAAAACTCTCCATTTATAAATTTAAATTCAGCTGTAATTACTGAAAAAACTGCCAGACTTATATTTGGTACAGAATCTCCCGTTGGAAAAGATTTGTTGATTTTTGGAATGTTACCCGTTACAGTTACAGGCATTATCAGGGACTTTCCGAATAACTCAAGTATCAGTGCTGGTATTCTTGTGAATGCTGATAATGAACAATTTAAATTTAATAAGTGGATAGGCAACTCTGATGATCTGAGTACATACCGTTGGCCCTTCCAGATTTATCTTCAACTAAGAAAAAATATAAAACCTAATCAGCTTATTAGTAAGATTAACGGAACCATCGATCTGTTTAATCCTTACCTCGAAAGGGCAGGTTTTATAAGACTTAAAGATATCTATCTGCACGATTCCACGTCTGGAAGTGGAACCAAACAAGGAAATGTAAGCTTATTAAAATTACTTGGAGGTATTGCTCTGATAATATTAGTGCTGGCAATAATAAACTATGTAAACCTGACAGTGGCCCAACAGAATAAACGTAACAAAGATACCGGACTTAAGAAAACCATCGGGGCAGATCGTACTACTATTCTAACTCAGTATTTATCAGAATCCATTATTGTAATCTTTCTTGCCTTTATTCTTGGAATCTTTCTGGTTTGGTTGTTAATGCCGTTTTACCAGACAATTTTTAATACAACAACTGACATAAAAATATTATTCCATGTTCCATACGTTATTATTTTACCCGGAATAATACTGGTTATCGGAATTATCAGCGGAAGCTGGCCTGCTTTTATCCTGTCGCGGATCAGTCCTATAACCATTTTAACCGGAGAAAATATCTTAAAAGGTAAAAACAATTTCTTACGCAATTCTTTAACAATCTTTCAATTCACCATTTCAATCATTTTAATTTTTTGTGTGATAATTGTTCAGCGGCAGATCAAGTTTGTTAAGCATAAAAATCCTGGCTTTAACGAAGAACTTTTACTCAGACTTGATCTTCCCAACATACTTGAAAATGACATGCAAAAGGCGAAGGTATTAGTGAGTGAGTTTAGAAAATCTCCATATACAAAAAGTCTTTCGGTAACTCAAAGTGTTCCGGGAGAAATAAGAATGTTTATGAGTCCTAATTTAGAAAATGGGAAGGAGAATATCGGCGTGCCATGCATTATGGCCGACTCGGCTTTTCTGGAAACATTTGGGCTGAAAGTGATAAGGGGAAGAAATCTTGAACCGGGCGATTATGAGAAGGCATGCATGATAAATGAAACGGCTTACAGAAGTTTTGGCTTTGAAAACCTGGAAAACAAAAAATTTAATAATTACGGAGGATTTGATATCATCGGAGTAGTAAATGATTTCAATTTCAGTTCATTTCATAAAACAATCGGGCCGGTTTGTATTATGTTCACTTCATATAGTCAGCCAACAGCCATCAACATTAGATTTGTTTCAAATGGTGTTAGTCAGGGGATGAACTTTATAAATGATGAATGGCAGAAAATATTACCCGGCTATCCGTTTAAATATAAGTTTTATGATGAGTGGTTTGATTCCATGTACCGGTCGGAAGAATATTTTGCCAGGACAATCTCTCTTTTTGCAATACTGGCAATAGTGATCTCATGTATTGGCATCCTGGGCCTGGCAATATTTTCCTCTGAGCGTCGTACTAAGGAGATAGGAATTCGCAAAATTAACGGTGCTTCTATTACCGATATTCTGAAGATGCTAAATAAAGATTTCATCCTTCTTGTATCTGTTGCCTACATAATTGCAGTCCCTGTTTCGTGGTACGCTATGCAGAAATGGTTATTAAGTTTTGCTTATAAAACAGAATTAAGCTGGTGGATTTTTTGCCTGGCAGGGATACTGGCAATGGGAATAGCATTACTTACTGTAAGCTGGCAAAGCTGGAGAGC
>CAZDOM010000172.1:0-4148 GCA_964507015.1 uncultured Rikenellaceae bacterium
CAGAGCACCTGCCTTGCACGCAGGGGGTCAAGGGTTCGACTCCCTTATTCTCCACGGTTGATTATTAAGGAGTTAGTGCGTTTCTAACTCCTTTTTAATTTACCTATTTACATACGATTTGCATACAGCTCCATCAGATACCATACTCTGAATGGCTTTTAACCAACAATCCTCTGAGCTTATCTTGGATACTTATTTTATCCCAAACGGTACATAATGTATTATATACTCGTCACAGGTAAAAAGACTGACGGTGGTTACATACCCTGTCTTTCGTTGTTTGTTCGCAGTTTTTATCATGATCAGAAAGAATAGACTGCTTTTTATTGCTGTCGGGCAAAAAAGAATTCTTTTATTGAGCCGGGGCTATCGACAAACACTTTTGCTATTAAGAAACTCACCCCTCCCGCTAATAGTATTGACTCCCTATAAGTTTCTTTGTTTGTACAAAGAATTATTGGAAAAGCCAGTAGCTTTGACCATAGTTAGCCGGATAATATTGACTACTAAAAGCTGGGGCTAAATGCCTGTTATATAGTTATATATGATAATTGTAATCTTACAGGCCAAATGTGGTCAAGACGTCCGGCTTTTGCACTAATACTTCTAATCTGAATCTTTTACCCTATATGCATTAAATTAGTTCTTACATAATCGCTCCCCAAAGTCCCAAGTTGCAGTTTGCATAATGATCCTTTCTTATAATCTAACTTTTTTATATGTTATAGGCAGGGACCATAGTATGTGCTTTAACGATAGGGCACAGGCAGATCAATATTATGATAAACTTACAAAGGAGTTAATGACAGAGCGAAATCGATCGCAGGGGGTACTAAAAGTTATCGCAGGAGTAGAGGAAAATGTTGAAGTAATATCTGAGTATGACTGTGAAGAAATATGTGAACTCTGCGATTAAGATGGTAATATTAAGAGTGATTTAATTAAGGATTCATTTCTCCGCTAATAAGCCATCATCAGATATGTATTGATACGGTTAAGAGATGTGTAATTATTTGTATGCTAATATATTATAAAAATGAAAATGCCCAAAATACAAAAATTTGGGGCATTCAATTGATATTATGAACTATTGTTTTAAATGCAATCAGGCATTATTTTTACCTATAAAGAGTAAAAGTTTACTTGTAATATCCACTCAACTCTCTTTCAGCATAGTACCAATTATCCTTTTCATTAGAAGAGGAACTGTAATTCTCTTGATAAATCTCAAATGCTCTTCTGCGAATATCATCCTCAGAAATTATTCTTTCCGTTTCTTTAGATTTTAATGTTAAGGCATCTTTACTTCTTTTCGTTTTACTTGTTTTGTTTTCCATTTTAAAAATTTAAATTTATTAATAACAAACTTCAAAATACTTATTCGGTAATATACTAATAATTTATTGATAATCCTAACTTAATTAATTTATTTTGAATTATTTACAATATAGTTAATAAAATTTTTCCTGATTTGAAAAATATGAGAAACAGACTAAACTCTAATGATTGGCTAAGACTGTCAACCTGTCCCGAAAATAGGTTACACCAATTTTTTTATTTCAAGATGTATATGGATTTTTTATGAAAAAGTCAAATAAATTGAATTCACCTCATTTTAAATAATGGCTACATCAGATAAATCATGAAGAGGAATAGAAATACTTTTGCACCATATTATGAAATGTTTATGAAAAAGAATACCCCGGAATTTATTTTATAGGGTGTTTAAGATTCAAAAGAGAATCAACTTAGAAGAACAAATATTTATTTACTCCAATGCTTTATTAAGTTTGTCAATATCTTCATTGTTTGGATTTAAGTTTATGAAAAATATTAGTATGATGCAAGTTACACCGGTAAAAATCCAAAGCCAAATTTATTTTCGGCAAAACCCACGTTTTGCCGTTTAAAATTGGATGCCGTCCGCCAGGAGTCGGACAGGCAGGCGAGCCTTTATCAATAGTGAGGATTGCGATTTATGTTGTATACCTTAGATCTATGCATTTTGCAATGCAACATAAAGAGAGCAACCTGAACACCTTTTTACCTGGAGTATTAATCTTTGATATCGGTCAACGAAGTAATTAATTGTTCAAGATCATTTATACGTTGTTCCATAGTATCAATTTGTGATTGTTGTTCTTTAATTGCCTCAACTAATACCACTGAAAGCTTTTCGTATGAGACTGATTTATATCCATCTTTGTCAGTCCTTACTAATTCAGGAAAAATTTCCTCAACGTGTTGTGCGATTAAGCCCATTTGCCTCCCCTCTTCAAATCCCATCTCAGGGAATTCATTTGTTTTGAAATTAAAAGTAACTGCCTGAAGCGTCAAGGTTTTCGACAATATATCTGTTAATTCCATTATGTTACTTTTCCATCTTATGTCTGAAGCTGACCAAGATCCGGAAGAACACCAGGCTGTACCGTTAACTGTTAACTTATAACCGGGTGATAGTGTCCCAATACCAACATTACCACCATGTTGAACAAATAATGTATTACTTCCCAAAGAAATATTACCAGTTGACAATTGCAAAGTAAATGGGCGCAAAGAATTCCAACTGCCATCAGGATTATTTTGTGCTGTTAGCAAAATATAAAAATCAGAATTGTCATTTCTTAAAATGGTACCATAAGAAGATTGTCTTAATCTGAAGCTATTACTTGTTCTAGATGCAACCTCCCCATTGACATCAAGTTTATAACTTGAAGTAGCTGTTCCAATTCCAATATTTCCATTTCCACCTATTCTCATTAATTCTGTCGTGCCTGCATAAAACTTATAATAATACCCCGTATTGGGGACTGAGAACCACATTGTACTACCTTCAATACCTATTGCATAATCTACTGTAGATGATCCAACCTCAGGGTAAAGAACAACCTTAGTTCCGATGCTTCTGTTTGTTGTAGTTGGAGCTCCAACACCCTGGTTACCAAAAATAACTGTATTAGAGGTAGTACTATTTAAGAATAATCTTGCATTGGCGCCTCCAATTTCTAGTCTTTCTGATGGCGTTAGAGTACCTATGCCCACATTCCCTGTATTATCGATTACAAAACGACTATTACTTTCATCATAAATAATAAATCTCTGGCCTGAAACAGTCAGCTTAAATTCTTTGTTGTACTGTGGCGGAGGGAAGTTTTTATATTCCTTTAATTTAATATAGGGAACTGTATTGATCATTGATCCTTTATAAGATCCCAATAATAATGAATCAGAATAGAGTCCCTGGTTTGCACGTATTTGTTTATCTGAATAAATGTTACCATAAGAACGTGTATTGCCATTTTTTAAAACAGTGAAAGCATTACTCCTGATAGTAGAAATACCTAAATTTTCACCATTGCCAATAACAAATAACGGATCTGTATCCACCCATGCATCCGGGTTTCCTTCAATGATATTAAAGCTACCTATAACAAAACTATTAAAAGCCTGAGCAGTAGTATAGTTACCCATAGCAATAGCAAATTTTCCTGTTGCTTCTGAACGATATCCTGCTGCTATTGATCGCTCTGCATCTGCTTTATTATTGTATCCCATTGCTACTGAACCCCATTGGGTAGCAGTATTACTAAGACCTAGAGTTAATCCCCCGGCATAAGATGTATTGCCTGATCCAATAGCCATAGCAAAATCTCCCACTGCAGCATTATAATTTCTGTGCAGATATATATGAGGAGCAGGATAAGTTACTGATTCATTATATTCTGCACGTGATCCAATAGAAAGTGACCTTAGTCCCGATGCCTTGCTGCTATAACCAATGGCAACAGAATACTCCTCATTTGCCTGAGATGATATACCAAAACTCATACTCCCTTTTTCATCTGCTGTCGCACCAAGTCCCATTGCAATAGAGTATTCGCCTGCAGCTTTTGTGGGATTATCCTCAACTGGATTACCAAGAGAATCAAGACCTACAGATCCAAAGCTGTAACTTCTCATACCAGATGCAACTGCCCCGGAGCCAAAGGCAAAAGATTCAATACCCATAGTAGATGCATTTCGTCCAAAAGCATATGAGTTGGCACTATGAGACACGGTATTTTGGCCAATAGCTGTTGAATAATTACCTCTAGCAATAGCCTGATAACCCAATGCCTGTGACCATTTACCAATTGCTTTTGACTCAT
>CAZDOM010000173.1:0-4095 GCA_964507015.1 uncultured Rikenellaceae bacterium
AATTGTATGAAGATCCATTGTGTCCATTTGAAATACAGGGGATCGGTAGTATTTATTTCCCGTTCCCAGTCGTAACTCAATCCAAGCTCTTTAATCTGACGTCTGAAAGTATCACAATTATTTTTTGTTGTTATAGATGGATGGGTTCCTGTCTGGATGGCATACTGTTCTGCAGGCAGTCCGAAAGCGTCCCATCCCATAGGGTGGAGAATATTATAGCCTTTCATCCTTTTATACCTGCTGAATATATCAGTAGCAGTGTAACCTTCGGGATGACCTACATGAAGACCTGCACCTGAAGGATACGGGAACATATCCAGCACGTAATATTTTTTTGGATTTGATAGATCTTCCGGAGTTTTAAAAGTATTATTCTCCTCCCAGTATTTCTGCCATTTCTTCTCTATCTCCGTGAAATTGTAATCCATGGTTCAATTTAAAGTAATATTAAGCCCTGCTAACCGTATTAATTTCGGATTTCAAATTGGTTTCGCCGAGCTCGCCTTCGGCTCGGTTGTGGATTTCGGATTATTGACCAAGAATCATTCCGAAATCGTAAATCCGCAATCCGCAATCAATTATTCGGACTGCGAAAATAGGAAATAATTGGCAATTTGTTGTAAAACCCGTCTAATGGTTATAATTTTACAGCCATAATGGTCCCGTAGTTCAATGGATAGAATGGCAGATTCCGGTTCTGTTGGTTGGGCGTTCGAGTCGCCCCGGGATCACATGGATGTAGAAACGGCATATATGCCGTTTTTACAATAATATATGCGTATCCCGGGGCGACATCACCCCCTATTTACACCCGCAATATTTCAATCATGGCCGTAATGGCTTCGGTGTCAGCAGTATCCTTTACAGGTGATAAACCCAGTAATGATCTTGAGTGATTAAGATCAGATCGTGTGATATAATCCTTGCCAATAATTATATAATACAGTATTGCAGATTTAAGAGTATTGGCTTTAACCCTGAATGTGTGTGGACTTAACCTGGAAGGGAACATGTGGACAAACCTGGACTCATCCTTATGATATTTCAGCATCCAGCAAGATTTGTCTGAAAGAGTAACAATCCGGTAGTCTTTATATTTTTCTCCCACCCATTCAAGAAATGCTAATCTCTCAATCAGCTTCTCCGATATCAGATATTTTTTAATTTCCATGCATATCCTTTTTACTGACAATTTACCGGAATAGACATCCATAACTGAAGTTCCGATATGTTTGAGTTCTTTGATCAGTATTTTATTATCAGGGTTATCCCCTTCGGAGATTTTATTGGAGGTATATTCCCTGATATATGCAAGATGATGTTTCAGGGGATTGAACTGAAAAGGTTCCGGTATCTGGAATTCAATATTCATGATCTCAATTTAGTTATAAATTTTAAAAAGGTTTAAAAAACATCATTACGATCAATATCTGTTTGATTTACGGAAAAGGCTAACTTTATGAACAAAATTAAGTAACATGGATCTTTCATCGAAACATAATTTTCTGAAAACGATCAGTCATCAACAGCCCGAAAAGATTGTGATTGACTTCGGAGCCACTCCTGTAACAGGTATTCATGTTGTAGTTGTTGAAAAGCTTAGGGAGTATTATGGTCTTGAAAAAAGACCTGTTAAGGTTATCGAGCCATACCAGATGCTTGGAGAAGTGGATATGGAACTGGTCGACGCAATGGGTGTTGATGTTCTGGGACTATCAGGAGAGAATAATATGTTTGGTATCCCCAATAAAGACTGGAAAGTACACAAAACATTCTGGGGACAGGAGGTGCTGCTTCCGGGTGAGTATAATTGTACATATAACAGTAACGGGGATATGCTTATCCATCCTGAAGGAGATACATTAGTCCCGCCAAGTGCCATGATGCCTAAAACCGGATTCTTTTTTGATGCACTTGACAGACAGCAACCTGTTGATGACACCACCTTGAAGGTGGAAGACAACCTGGAGGAATTCGGGTTAATAACTGATCATGATCTTAAATACTGGAAAACCCAGGTTGAAGAGATTGGGTCATATTCAAAAGCGATTGTGGCAAATCCCGGGGGAACAGCTCTGGGTGATATTGCACTTGTACCGGCAGTAGGTTTGAAGCATCCCAAGGGTATCAGGGGTGTTGAAGAATGGTATATCTCAACCCTGACGAGGGAGAATTTTATTAAAAAGATCTATGACAGGGAGACCGATATTGCTATCGATAATCTTGAGAAATTATACGGTGTCATCGGAAATAAGATTGATGTGGTTTATATATGTGGTGCAGACTTTGGTACCCAGAATTCAACTTTTTGTTCTCCTGAAACATTTAGGAGGGTATGGCTGCCCTATTATAAAAAGGTTAATGACTGGATCCATTTGAATACACAGTGGAAAACGTTCAAACATTCATGTGGTGCAGTAGAACCACTCTTATCTCTCTTAATTGAAGCAGGATTTGATATTATAAACCCGGTTCAGATCAATGCCGCCGGAATGGATCCGGAAATGCTGAAGAAGAACTATGGTAAAGATATCGTTTTCTGGGGCGGGGGAGTTGATACTCAGGGAGTTTTTGCTTTTGGCACACCTCGACAGGTTAAGGATCAGGTTAAACGGCAATGTGATATTTTGAATAAGGACGGAGGATTCATCTTCAATACGGTACACAATATCCAGGCTAATGTGCCTTTTGAGAATGTTGTTGCGATGCTTGAGGTCTTAAAGGAATTCTGATTTTCACGCTTGATTACAGCTAATCATGTAATATGGGATTATCTGATGGTCTTCCAGAGATACGGTCAAGTGAATAATTATATGCCGTTATAATACTCTTTCTTGTGAGAATTCCGATTATTTTTCCCCGTTTTTCATTCTCAACAACAGGTATCCGGCCTATATTTTTTCTTGCCATTTTATGGAGTGCAGTTTTAAGACTTTCATTTGGAAAACAAACAATAATATCTTTTGTCATTACATTTTGAACAGCGGAATCAGCATCTCCGCTTTGAAGAGCCTGGTTAATATCCTGGCGTGTGACCATCCCGACTAATCTACCGTCCTTCGAAATAACAGGGAAACCCCGGTGGTTAGTTTTCTTAATTTTTAATCCAACATCTCTGACTGTCTCAGATTCCTTGACTGCAATTACATCTTTGATCATTGCTTCAGATACAGTAATACTGTCCATAAGATCAACCTCAGTGTACTTTTCAATATCTATACCTCTTCTTAGTAGCTTAAGTGTATATATCGAAGGTTTTGATATCCATCTTACCAGGACGACTGTTATAACGCATGTAACCATCAGAGGCGGAAGTATCTGGTAGTTACCTGTCATTTCAAACAGGAGGAGGATAGCAGATATAGGAGCATGTGATGTACCTGCAAAAACAGCAGCCATACCAACCAGGGCAAAGGCACCCGGGGGTATAACGGTGGAAGGTAACACCAGTGTTGCAATTTTCCCGAAAGCTTCTCCTAACATTGCCCCGATAAATAGAGAAGGTGCAAATATACCTCCTGACCCTCCGGAACCAAGTGTAATTGATGTAGCTATAATCTTCAGGAATACGAGAGCAACAATAATACCGATAACCAATTCCCCGTTTATTGTACCTTCTATAACATCATATCCGACACCAAAAACCTGCGGAAAAAATAATCCTATACCACCTATCAGTAATCCGCCAACCGCAGGCTTAAGATATGCCGGCATTCTGATGCTGTTGAAGATATCTTCACTCTTATACAGTGTTTTAATAAATAATAGTGCAGCCAGAGCCGTAAATAATCCAAAGATTAAATAATACGGCATATCCATTATACTATATAGCTGAAATGGAGGGGTTTGAAAAGTAGGATGATCGCCAAGGAAAGACCTGGAAATCACTGTGGCGGTAACTGAAGAAAGGACAACAGATGAGAAATTTTTTAATCCGTATTCTCTCAGAATCACTTCCAGTGCAAAAAATATACCTCCCAGGGGTGCATTAAACGTTGCCGCTATTCCTGCTCCTGCCCCGCAGGCTACCAGTGTTTTTGTCTTCTCTTCGGTCATGTTGAAAAGCTGTCCGATAGATGATCCAAGTGCAGAACC
>CAZDOM010000174.1:0-4061 GCA_964507015.1 uncultured Rikenellaceae bacterium
GGAAAACAGATATTATGGCAGGAGGAGCTTCATGTCCTCCCAGTCTGAATGAGTTAGATTCATTCATAACTGATGCCCTTATCAACTCATTGCTATCGTGAACTGCTTTAACAACATTCACCAGGAAGGTCAGGAACTGAAGGTTGGTTTTCGGATTCTTACCGGGAGAAAGCAGATTCACTCCTGTATTTGTTGCCATCGACCAGTTATTATGTTTACCTGATCCGTTTATACCTGCAAATGGTTTTTCATGGAAAAGTACCCTGAATTTATGTTTGCGTGCCACTCGTTTCATTATATCCATAAGCAGCTGATTATGGTCCACTGCCAGGTTTACTTCTTCAAACATCGGTGCACACTCAAACTGATTCGGAGCCACCTCATTATGGCGAGTTTTTACCGGGATGCCCAGTTTATGGGCAGTACATTCAAAATCCTTGATAAAGTTCATAACCCTTTCCGGAATTGATCCGAAATAATGGTCTGCAAGCTGCTGGTCTTTCGACGATTGATGTCCCATGAGTGTCCTCTCAGCGAGTACAATATCAGGACGAGCATAATATAATGCCTCATCAATAAGAAAGTATTCCTGTTCCACTCCGAGGGTTGCAATTACTTTAGTCACATTCTTATCAAAATATTGGCAAATGTCAACTGCAGCCTTGTCAAGTTCAGAAAGGGCTTTAAGCAGGGGGGCTTTATAATCGAGAGCCTCTCCGGTATAGGAAACAAAAATTGTTGGGATACAAAGAGTATTTCCGACAATGAATACTGGTGATGATACATCCCAGGCAGTATAACCTCTTGCTTCAAAGGTGTTTCTAATACCTCCGCTTGGAAAGCTTGATGCATCAGGCTCAGACTGAACCAGAAATTCACCTGAAAAATTTTCCACTACATGCCCGTTATCACCCATTTCCAGAAAAACGTCATGTTTTTCGGCTGTACCATCTGTAAGAGGGTGAAACCAATGAGTGAAATGTGTTGCTCCCCTTTCCATTGCCCAGGCCTTAAGTCCTATAGCTACCTGATCAGCCTCCTGCCTCGAAAGCGATTTCCCCTCTTCAATGGCTTTTTTCACAACCTTAAAAGCCGCCGTGGAGAGGTAATGTTCCATTTTATGAAGATCAAAAACATCTGTCCCAAAATATTCGGAGATCACTTTTGATGGCATATCAAAATCAACAGTTCCCCTGTTGAATACTTCTCTTAATGCACTAAATCTTAATTCTGCCATAATATATATTTTTGCAAAAATAGTATTATTTTAGTATTACCCCCTATTTTTTATATGTATTTTTTGAATTTTTATCATTATTTTTCACAATACCCCATTAAAAACATGACATTGATTTAAAAATAATGATTTTTTAAAAACCAGTCTCCTCTGGAATATCTAAGTTAACTATTGAGTTTAAAAGCAATTCCCGGTTTTGGTCAGGGGTTTTTGTGGGTAGATTTACCTCTGTTTTGTATTCAAATTTTGTTATATTTGTCGCCTGATTTTAGAAAGGTACTATCTATTAATCTTTAAATATTCATTAATGTCAGCAATTCAGTTTTTAAGGGAAAAAGCAGGGGTTCTGGTAGCTGCAATAATTGGTCTTTCTCTTTTTCTATTCGTTGTAAGTGATTTCTTCGGTAAAGGCAGGGGTCAGAGAATAAGGGCCCGGAAATATTATGAAATAGGAGAGATTGCAGGAGAACATATCACCTACCAGGATTATGAACAGAGAGTCCAGAATCTGTTTGAAATATACAAGCTGTCAGGGACAACCTCAATTGATGAAGCAACAGCCGAATCGATAAGAGAACAGATATGGCAGCAAATGGTAAGGGAACAGATACAGGATAAGCAATATGATAAGTTAGGGATCGGGGTCTCTACAGAAGAGATTGATGAACTTGTGCTAGGAAATGACCCGCATCCTATCGTAAGACAGTTATTTACTGATCAGTCAACCGGATTTTTCAATAAATCCTTCCTGATTAACTTCCTGAAGCAAATTGAAATAGATGAAACTGCTAAAAGATACTGGCTCTTTTTTGAAGACGAGATTGTCAATGACAGGATGAATACAAAATACAATAACCTGGTATCTAAAGGTTTATATGTCACATCCAAACAGGCTGAGTTCGACATGGATCTAACCAGCAAAATTGTTGATTTCAGTTATATTCTGAAAAACTATGCCACAATACCTGATTCTGTTGTAAAAATAACTTCTAATGATTTAGAAGCATATTATACAAAGCATAAGGAGACATTTAAGAGGAATGCTTTTAGAGATGTTGAATATGTTACTTTTGATATAATACCATCTGAAGAGGATATAATACAAACTGAAGAGTGGATAAATAAAACTGCCGGGGAGTTTGCTGCAACAGATGATCCTGTTCAATTCATAAACCTTACTGCCGACACACGATATTCGGGTTTTTATCTTACCATTGATAATGTTCCGGAAAACCTGAGGGATTTTGTAAAGAAAGAGGATAAATCGGTTGTTTTTGGCCCATACAGGGAAGACGACTATTTTAAAGTAGTACGCTTGATTGATGTCGTGAGCAGACCTGATTCAGTACATGCAAGGCATATTCTGCTTTCACCGAAACAGGGTATGACTCTTGAACAGACCAAAACAATTGCTGACAGTTTAATAAACCTTATCCGGACCGGTATTCCTTTTGAGTTACTGGCAATGAGTAATTCTGATGATCAGGGTTCTGCACAGGTTGGTGGTGATCTTGGCTGGTTTCCTGAAGGAATGATGGTTACACCTTTCAATGATGCCTGCTTTGAAGGAAAAAAGGGAGATATAGTTACTGCAGAAACTACTTATGGGATTCATATCATTGAGATCCTTGACCAGTCAAAAAAATCAAGGAAATATAATATTGGAATTGTCGACAGGAAGATAATGGCGAGTTCAACAACAAACCAGAAGATTTACAGTGAAGCAAGCCAGTTTGCCGGAACAAATAACACTCTGGAAAAATTCAACAAAGCTGTGGCGGAAAATAATTTTAACAAACGGATTGCGAATAATGTGACTCCGCAGCAAAAAACACTTCCGGGTCTTGAAAATCCACGCACTCTTATTATTGCTTTGTTTTCTGCCGAGAAGGGCAAAATTATCCTTGATGCATCTGAACAGGCTGTTTTTGAGATAAGCGACAAGTATGTAATAGCTTTCTGTACTGGTGTTCAGGAAGAAGGTATTGCCCCGCTGAAAGATGTTGAAAATGATATACGGTTTGCTGTTCTGAAAGATAAAAAGGCAAAAATAATTGCTAACGAATTCAGAAAGGATGGTCTTGACGGAAATAGTCTGGATGATATTGCCAGAAGAATGAATCTCAACATACAGGAGGCCACACAGATTAATTTCAGATCGTACAGTGTCCCGGGTGCAGGTAATGAACCAGCGCTTATAGCTGCAGCATCTGTGGCAAAGCAAGATAATTTAACCGGTCCTGTTGAAGGCAATAATGGAGTATTTATGATCCAGGTAAACGATGTTACCACCACTTCTGAAGAAGATCTGGAGTTATTACGTGAAAGGCTTACGGCTACTTTTCAGATGAGGGGTAATTATGAGGCATATGAAGCTCTGCGTCAGGGGGCAAATATTGTTGATAAGAGGTATAAGTTTTATTAGTCTCTCCTGCTTCGGGTAATTAAGAAATTCAATTAGCGAAAAAACAAAAGCCCCTCAAAAAACGAGGGGCTTTTATTTTAAGAAGTCGGCGACTACCTACTCTCCCACTATTGCAGTACCATCGGCGCTGACGGGCTTAACTTCTCTGTTCGGAATGGGAAGAGGTGGAACCCCGCCGCTATAGTCACCTAAAGGTCATTTCGGATTTCGTAATTGGGATTGCGGATTTCCCTTCTGAAAATCCGCAATCGGCAATTCGTATTCCGCAATCAATATTGTGACATACTGGAGTTGAAAGTTAATAAAATTGACTCAGAAAGTTCACGGGTAATTAGTACTGCTCAGCTTTGGCATCACTGCCTTTACACCTGCAGCCTATCAACGTTGTAGTCTTCAACG
>CAZDOM010000175.1:0-4031 GCA_964507015.1 uncultured Rikenellaceae bacterium
TCAGTCTGATTGACTTATGATTAATACTTACCTTTTATCTTTCTACTTTTTACTTGTTTTATGCCTGATCTTGCTGTAATAATGTCTGTTTATCATAATGATAAATTGGAATTCGTTAAGCAGTCAATTCAAAGCATCCTTGATCAGACATTCTCGCAGTTTCATTTTTTCATAGTTTTTGACGGTCCTGTATCAGTTGGTGTGGATAAATATATATCATCATTGGATGATGAAAGGATAAGGTTATACAGGCTTGATGAGAACAAGGGACTGGCTGTTGCTCTGAATCATCTTTTGAGCGAAGTATTGAAATTACCTGAATATCAGTTTATTGCAAGAATGGATGCGGATGACATTTCAATGCCATTAAGATTTGAAAAGCAATATAAGTTTTTATCGGAACATCCGGATATTTCAGTTGTAGGTTCCTGGTACGAAGAAATAGACGAATCAGGTATGTATCTTACATTCAGGAAGTTACCTATTGACCATGAAAGTCTTAAAAAACGTTACATGACAAGGGCTCCATTTGCACATTCTTCGGTAATGTACCACAGGAGGTTGATTGAGTTATCTGGTTTTTATCCAACAGACACAATATTGATGGAAGATAATGTCTTATGGGGGAACGCAATTAGTTGTGACCTGAAGTTTGCCAATATTCCTGAATATCTGATCAAATTCAGAAAGGATAGCAACTTCTATAAGAGGAGATCTGGATTCAGGTATGGTTGGAATTATATTAAAACCAGATATGCTGTAAATAAGACATTAGCACTACCGATTTATTCATACATACTAACCTCGTTTATCGGACTTTTTAAAATGATGCCATCGTTTATAGTGAGGTGTATATATGCATAATTGCAGGAAGAGTGTAAAAATACTCAAAAACCAATACCCTAAAGTAATAATTAAAACAAGTTAAACAATGAGATTTAGACTAATAGTTATAATTTGTGTGTTAAGTATTTTGCTACTGTCCTGCTTAATATTGAGTAAAATCAATCCCAGTTTAAATACTGAAAATAAATCCCGTTAAGTAAGAAAAAATATTTTAAGAAACATAAGGCTACATTAGAATTGATAATATTGCTTCGATGAAAATATAGTCATTAACTAAAGATGAACCAAATAAATCAACACATAATATGTTACAGGCAATCATTCGAAAGGGAAAGGTAGTCGCAGAGGAAATACCTGGACCAACAATAGAAAAGGGATATCTGATAATTAAGGTAGTAAATAGCTGTATTTCAGCTGGAACTGAAATGACAAGTGTCAGGGCAAGTGGAAAGTCTCTTCTTACAAGGATTTCTGAAAGCCCGGTGCAAATTAAACGTGGTTTGGAAGTATTGAAATCCAAAGGATTTGAAAATCTAAAGGATAAAGTAGAACAACTGCAAACCGGAGGGAAAATATTGGGATATTCGGTTTCTGGGGTCATAACTGAAGTGGGAGATGACATAAAGGAATTTAAAATTGGAGAAAGGGTGGCAGCTGCCGGCGCTGGATTTGCAAACCACGCAGAATATGTTAAAGTTCCCGTTAATCTGGTTGTAAAAATACCTAATGAAGTAAGTTTTATATCTGCTTCAACGACAACATTGGGAGCAATTGCATTACAAGGTGTACGGCGTGCAAATTTAAAATTAGGAGAATTTGCTGTTGTTTTAGGTGCTGGTATACTAGGATTAATTACAGTACAAATTCTTCATTCTTCAGGAGTACGAGTAGCAGTTATAGATATTGATCCTAAAAGGATTATAAAAGCAAAAGAACTTGGTGCAGAAATAGCCATGAACTCAACGGAAACAGATCCATTAAAAATGATAGAATCATGGACAAACGGATATGGAGCAGATGCTGTGATTTTTACGGCTGCTACGGATAACAGCAAACCTCTTTCCGACAGTTTTAAAATGTGTAAACGAAAAGGAACCGTAGTGCTAGTTGGTGTCTCTGGTATGGAAATTCAAAGAAACGATATCTACCCAAAAGAACTGGACTTTAAAATATCAACATCTTATGGTCCGGGTAGATATGATGATAATTATGAATTAAATGGGATTGATTATCCATATGCATATGTAAGATGGACCGAGAACAGGAATATGCAGGAATATTTAAGATTGATACAGGCAAGAAAAATAAATATTGAATCTCTGATAGATAAAAACTATTCTATTAAAGAAGTTGCAAAAGCATATGATGAATTAGAAAAATCAACTAAGAAACCTCTTATAATAATTCTGGATTATGGAGAACCGGAAAAATTAGAATTTTCGCGGTCGATTCAATTAAAAACCATTGAATCCAATACATCAAAATCTTATTCATCCGGCAAAAAGATTATTAATGTGGCATTGATCGGAGCTGGGAATTTTGCTGCAGGTACACACATTCCTATGATAAAAAGTCTACATGAGAAATTTAATTTTTATTGTGTTTTGGATAGATCTGGACATAGAGCCAAGTTCATTTCTGAACAGAATAATGCTTCATATGCTACAACAGATATAACAGAGGTGTTAGAAGATAAAAATGTTGATTTAGTATTGATTACAACTCGACATGACAGTCATGCAGAGTATGTTGTCAAAGCTTTAAAGGCAGGGAAGCATGTCTTTGTGGAAAAACCCCTGGCTGTTAACTCAAAGCAGTTGGATGAAATAACCGGTATCTTGAAGGAAATGACTCATCCCTGTCTGTTGCATACCGGATTTAACAGACGATTCAGTCCTTATATTAAGGAAATTAAGAAACATACTGATGAGCGTATAAATCCTTTGTTTATTAATTACAGGATGAATGCCGGCTATATACCGCTTGATAGTTGGGTCCATGAATCCGGTGGTCGTATGGTTGGAGAATTATGTCATGTTATAGATCTTATGGTTTGTCTCACAAACTCTGCAGTTGATTCCATTTTCTCTGAATCAATTACTCCGAAAACCGGAAAATTTTCAAGTACCGACAATAAAATAGTTTCTCTCAAGTTTAAAGATGGTTCTGTGGCAAATATTACCTATTTCGCTGTGGGTAATAAGAAATTCCCAAAAGAATATATGGATATCCATTATGATGAGAATACAATTGTTTTGAACAACTATCAGAGCCTCGAGAGTTATGGTCTGAAGGTAAAAAATATATCTTCAAAAATTCCTGCCAAGGGTATATATGAAGAATATTTGGAAGTGTATAAAGCAATTACAGGAGAAAGATTATTTTATCCAATTTCGCTTCATAATCAGATACATACAACAGAATTGACATTTGTTGTATAAGGAACAAGAAACATAAAATTTAAAATACATTTAATTTCTGTTTAAGATAAACAGATAGGATTATTTCATAAGTTTCGACAGAACTGAAATTGATCTTATTTTTAGTAGTACTTACTAAGATAGAATAACATTTAAAAGATATATAACTAGTTGTATACAGTGATTTGATATTTTTTAGATTATGAGCTCTCTCTCAAAGCGCTTTTTTAATGATAGTGTAATATATTCCTTACAGCCATTATTAACCAAAGTATTTAGTTATTTTCTGATTCCTTTATATACAGCTTATTTATCACCGGCTGATTTTGGTAATCTAAACTATATCCTGGCATTTGGAAATTTCTTTCGGAACATTGTGGAGATGGGACTATATTCATCTTTCTGGAAGTTTAAAAGTAAGAGTAGCGGCTATGACCTGTATGAGGTCATTTATAATGTAAATATGATGCAATTTTTGGTGGCAATAAATATATTATTGATAATGTTTATTGGTAAGGAAATCTTTTTTGCTAAATCACTTCTTGGCAGTCTGATCCTGTTACATTTAATCGGTCAGACTATTTTCATCGTTTTTCAGAGTTCTATTTTAGTGTATAGAGCTAAATTTCTACCAAAAAAATATCTTTTATCAACATTATTCAGCACTTTACTTCTTCTTGGTCTTAATATTCTCTTTGTAGCCGGATTGAAATTTAACTATAAAGGAGTTATTTACAGCTACATTATATGCTATTCCATTTTGGC
>CAZDOM010000176.1:0-3516 GCA_964507015.1 uncultured Rikenellaceae bacterium
TTGCCCTTTGCGTTTCTTTCACTTCGAACTTCTCATCTGGTTTGGCTATATATCGTAGCTTTATCTCTATCTCTCCTGAATTGGAACCAGTAATAAAAACTTTTGTTTTCCCCATGGTTTCTATTGACAATGTGTCTTTATTTGTGAATTTCCAGGCCTCCTCTTTCAATTCCTTTGAAGGCATTCTTGCGAAGACTGGGTATGATTGAATTAATAATGTACCGGGAAGTAGAAGTAATAATTTAATCATTAATGATCTGCTAAGTGTTTTCATTTTAGTATTTTTTTAATTTGAAATGTGATACCGATTCTTCATTTTATTTCAATTTTTCTATTCATATCTCAGATTATTAACCGGGTTATCGCTTATGACCTTATAAGTCATTATACCACTGATGATAATAAACGACCCCGCTACAACGACAAGTGCATACAGGAAAACATCAAATCCTATTTGTGTCCTGTTCATATATTTGGTGAGCCATTCATTTAAGAGAAGATAAACCAGGGGAATTGCCAGACAGGAAGCGATTATAAAAGGTGGTATGTATTCGTTCAGGAATACTTTAAGGATACTTTTTGTATCAGCCCCAAGTATTCTTCTTATTGCCATCTCATTGATTTTTGAGGTTGAAACAAGGTATGATACCGAAATAATACCTAACAGAAGCAGAAAAAGACTTATAATAGTTGAAATAGTCAATGTCTGTATGATTTTTACCTCCTTTGCATAAATATAATTGTAATAGTCTTCCATAGAGAAATAAGAAAATGGAGCAACAGGATCAACATCTTTCCAGTTTGCGCTCAGGAATTCCAAAGCTTTCTCTGACATGTTATCAGCGGTTTTAAAAAACAACTGGAAGTTGTTACTTATAGATGCACTGTTTACAACGAATGCCATAGAACCGGGAGTCTTATCCGTTTTACCGAAATAGATATCTTTCACAACGCCGACAACAATTTTTTCATTATTCCCCCAGAAACCAACAAGCTTTTTACCTACAGCATCCCCTCCGATTCTTTTAGCAAGTTGCTGATTTATGATAACTGCCGAAACAGAATCGGTGGAATAAGTTTTGTTGAAATCACGACCCTCAACAATAGTTGCTCCAATAGTTTTGAAAAAACCAAAATCAACACCAAGATAACCTATGGAGATTCCTTCGTCTGATCCCTGTGAAGGCAACCTGACCTGTGTACGATTTGATACAGGGCCCAGAGGATAATTAGAAGCAGAGGCAAAACCGGTAAACACTGGATTGTTTTGAACCAGCTGCAATGCCAGGAATCGCCTCTGTTCAAGTGAATTTGTTCCCCTCAGGTAATTATTAATAACAATTAGGTTTCTTCTTTCAAATCCTAAATCCATCGTTGAAATGTAATCAATTTGCCGGTCGGCTATAAGTGAAGCTGCTATCAGACTAACAGAAGTAAAGAACTGAATTCCCAACATTATTCTTCTCAGATTTATTGAATATCTGTTTCCTGCTATTCTGAGTTCAACTATTCTTGACTTCTTCAGCTTAATTGCCTCGGGAATTGTAGTATTATTTACCAGAGATGAAGAATAAAGTGCCGGAATCACAGGAAGAATAACTGTCAGGATGATGAGGATGATAATTATCCTAATACTGAAAAACTCATTAATACTTAATCCTCCGGATGTCAGTTCTGATAGAATATCCAGGAAAGAGATGATCAAAATGGCCGATATGAAAGAGGCAGAAAATATATAAATCAGATTTTCAGAATAGAAACGTGCAAATACAATTTTTCTGGTCTCCCCATAAGTTCTGTTTATACCTATCCTGAAGATTTCTGAAATGTTTTTTCCTATATCAAGTGTCATATAATTACATAGAGAGATGATCAGAATGAATAAAGCTATCCATGGCAAAAACAGGACTAGCTGTAAATTTCCGCTGTTAAAAGCAGGACTTTGCATAATATCACCTGAATGAAGATAAATGTTTTTAAGAGGTTGAAGAGTAATTAAGGTACGGTCGTTGTTTACATCAAAGCTTTCTGTAATAATTTTATTCAGAGTCTTCTCCGTTTCATTTTTAAGTTTTTTGTCTTTGAGTACAATAAAGAAATTTGCAATCTGATAATTATTGTCAGTAAGATAAACCGATGTCTTAATGGCTTCGGTTGAAACAAGGTAATCGAACTTAATAAAAGAGTTTGTCGGGATATCTTCAAAGATGCCCCCTATAGTGAATAACCCGTTATTGTCTACGGTAATTATCTTACCCAATGGATTATCTTCCTTAAAAATTCTATTTGCCTCTTTTTGAGAAATATATATTTTATCCGGCGATTCGAGAAATCCGGTTCCATCCTGATCTCTTAATTTCCATGAGAAGACATTAAACAGCCCAGGATCTGCATAAATTACCTGTCGGCTTTCCGGATCATTATCCTCTGCCTTTAAGGTGCGGTCGAGAACAATTACCCTGATAATTTTTTCAACCTGTGGTATTTTGTCGCTGTATAAATCTTTAGCTGCACCTGGCAATATTGCCGTATTTAAATTCTGTTCCTTGTCGTGCATAATTAATCTGAATATCCTGTCCTTATTCTCATGGTATTTGTCAAAAGAATATTCATTAATTACTAAAGCAAGAAACAATGAGAAACATATCAGGCCTATCGAGAGGCTTATTATTCTGATAAAGGGATAGATACTTTTTAGTTTAACGGATCTTATACTGTCCCTGATTATAAGTTTTATCATAATAGTGGTTTTTAATATTTATATTTTCTTAAGCAATATTATTACAGGGTAGACTGCTGTACAAAAAAATTCTATGGTTGGCCTGAAAAATGAGATAATTTGCAAAATGAGATGGAACAGGATAAATTAAAAGACAATTTATAGTAACCAGAGACTGAAAAGTTACAGGTTGAACGATTTTTATTCCATTTATAACATTTTCCCTGCCAGTTACAGCAAATTCCCTGCAGGTTAACTGATTATTAACATTATAACAATTTGATTTCTTAACTTTGATTTTATGAAAAGGATCAATTTATACCACATTATATTGCATCTCCTGTTCTGGGTATTGTATACCCTGGTTTTCTATGCAGTAAGCACATATTACAATATTAATACTGCTATCCCCTTTAATATTTTTATTACTGCTGCTGTACAGGTCAGCCTGGTCTATGTTATTAGGTATTATCTCTATAATAAGTATTACAGGAAAGGGAAACCGGTCATGTTCTTCTTACTCTCTTTCTCCTTTATCCTTTATTTTATCCCACTAGTATGGATCATAGCTATGATTATGGCTGGAATCAATGTTACTTTCTCATCATTATTTACTATTGACCTTCTTCTTGTTTACCTGGTAACTCTGGCTATTGTGTTTATCTCTTTATCTATCATGCTATTACGCGAAAAGGAAAGAGGGAAAAGTGAACAGGCACAATTTGAGAAAGAAAAGAAGGAAATGGAACTTTTTGCCCTGAAGAATCAGATCGATTCTCATTTTATATTCAATACCC
>CAZDOM010000177.1:0-3478 GCA_964507015.1 uncultured Rikenellaceae bacterium
GAATCGCATTACTCACGGTGAGTTGGCAAAGCTGGAAGGCAGCGACCAGGAATCCTGTGGAAGCGTTGCGGTATGAATAAAGTATTAAATAATTTTATTATCCTTTCAGTCAATAAGATACTTAACTGTCATTCCGCTTTCCTGAGCATACTCGATCTCCCTCATCGTCGATTCTCCGATATATCCCCCGGGGTTGATCACAAATATCTCATCCGCCAGATCGATCTTTCTCAGGTGCATATCGTCGAGCATCTCCTTGGTGCTTTCCGACCATACCTCTTCGTCGCCGGAGTGGCCAAATAGGCCGACACTTAATACTATGTTTCCTTCCAGGGTTAACCTTTTCTGTTCAGCGAGGAACTCATCTTTAAATCGGGTACTTCCGCATAGAGTTATGATCTTGTATTTGCCTGTCATGAATAATCTGTTTATTTAGCAAGATAGGAAAAATGGTACAACGGTATTACGGTATGACGGTGTGGCGGTACCACTATACAAGGTACAAGGTACAAGGTACAAGGTACAAGGTACACTATACAAGGTACAAGGTACAAGGTACAAGGTACAAGGTGTCCATGGAATATGGAACGATCAAACGACCGCAAGACCTGCACTACAATAAGAGACAGCTCAAGCTTTCGAATAACAAATAAATGATTCCGGCATCTCAATAAGTTTACAAATACTCATTAATATTCTGAATATTTTATCATATTTGAGAAATGTTAAAAATTAAAACGATACCTGTTTTTCTCTTTTTTATAATCCGGATTGTTACCCTTTCCGGTCAGGATGTAGTTACAGATTCTCTCTCATCTGAACGCTTGCAGGAAATTCAAAACCTGGTTCATCAGGACAGGGCTAATGCCCTGCACTGGTGGTATTGCTGGCTTGCCGGTTATAGCGCAGCAACAATAGGACAGGGCATTGTATATTTTTCGACTGAGAACAAGGCAACAAAGCAGGATATGGCCCTGGGGGCAGGAACTACCTTTCTCGGGGCAATAGGACAATTATTAGCACCGATAGTACCTCCTAATTCTTCAATTCAAAATTCTCAGATATACGAAAGTGATCCTGAAAAACAGTTAGTTTACCAGGAAGAAATTTTGAAGGAGATTGCCCGCAGGGAAAAAGCGGGCAGATCATGGAAAATGCATGCTGTTACAGGTGTAGTAAATATCGGCAGCGGACTTATCACCTGGCTTGGTTTCAAACGTACTTTCGGGGATGGCCTTGTCAACTTTGCATTGAATACTGTCATCACTGAAGCCCAGATATGGACTCAGCCAACCAGGGCTGTAAAAGATTATCAAAAATATTGCATGAAGTATGGCTCAGGATCGGTTCCTGTAGTATTAAAGCCTGATAATGAGTGGATTGTACGAGCTTCCCCTGGCAGGATTGCTATAGAGTTTAACTTCTAAAAGAAGTGAGTGACATCATTTGGTTGTCGCTCAGCGACTAAATTCCCAATAATTAGTATGATTTTGTTCATTTTTTGCTCGCCCAAAAAAGGGCGCCGTTTCCGGTTTTGCCAACGCACGAACCCACGAACTCTTTATAATAATACGATTCCTTATATTTGTAATAAAAAAGTGATCATCATAAAACTCAGGGATGTTGTTATCACGGTCGTGGTACTCACATTATTCCTTACTGCCGGATGTAAGAAAGAGTTGGAGAAGGAGGGGACTGATCCGGATATTGAGTGGCTCCGCAATGAACTTATTGCCATAAGCTCACCGGATCCTGAAATAGATGAGACATCCTTCGACGCGATACTTGAAAAGATTGGTGATCCTCAGATCGTCGCACTGGGGGAGGGGAGCCACGGAACGAAGCAGTTCTGGCAGCTGAGACAGAAGCTAACCCGCTACCTGGTGGAGAAAAAAGGATTCAGGGCCATTCTGATGGAGACCGGCTTTCCTGCTTCGTTCCCTCTGCACGACTATATCACAGAAGGCACAGGCGATGAATCTGATGTTCATAAGAGACTGGGGTCATGGCGTTACCTGGAGATGCAACAGTTTATCAGGTGGATGAGGCAGTACAACATCGACAATCCTGGCGGCGGGTCCGTATTACATTATTACGGTTATGATACCGCCTTCGGAAGCTGGACCGAAGCAATAAGTCTGATCGTCTCATACCTGAAGGCAGTGGATGCCGCGGAGGCAGATGATGTCAACACCCGTCTGCAGCAGCATACTATGGAAGAAGCTGTTTATGTACGTGATCTCTTTGCACAGATGGAATCCGAATATATTTCGCTGAGTTCACAGGCAGAGTATAATGTCATCTTTCGCATTGTGAATAACCTGATTTCGAGTATCGAAATTATGGACAGGCTCTCCCGGGGAGAACCTACGCTCGAATACAGGGATTCAGTTAACATACAGAATGTGAACTGTATCATGGATAACCTCCTTCCCGGACAAAAGATAATTATTTGGGCACATAACGGACACATAAGAAGCGGCAACTGGCTTGATACCGGTGGTGAGGCCAGGATGCTGGGCTCACGATTACGCGAGCAGTTTGGTGATGCATACTATCCTATTGGCACAGAATTTTACGGCGGACAATTCCTTGCCTGGGATATTTGCGAAGGACATGCCTACGAGTTCATCAGCCAGGCTGTGGGAGCACCTCCCGGAGATTCTTATACTTACATATTTAAACAGGCAGATGTGCCTTTCTTCTATCTGGATATAAGGCACATAGATTATTCAGATAACGGTGCTGAGTGGATAATGGGTCCGGCAAGATTACGTGCCATAGGAGCGTCTTATTGTCTTGGATATGACAACTATTATTATGATACCATATCACTTCCGGAATTCTTTGACGGACTGATGTTCGTGGAGACCAGCACTCCCATAACACCGATAACCTTCAACTAGCATAACCCTCCTCAGGGTCATGATTAATAATTAGCACTTAAGCAGGGGAAACAGATTAAACTGGTTTTTGTTATTTAATATTTGTTGCTATTTCAATCTCTGAAAATAGTTTTGCTTTCTTTATTAAGTCAATTTTATGTTTCTCTTTCAGATATTTATCAAAAAAATTCAGAACCAATATATTCATAATATCTATTACTTTACCTCCTTCAATAGATCCTAAGAGGGGTTCAGCCGCTGGAACAGGATAGATGGAATAATCCGTGAAATTCATGTGGTCTGAATTTTTGACAGTTAAAGAGTAGCAATCCATTTTAGACCTGTTTGTGAAAATGTTACCGTATCCTAAATACTTATTACTATTAAGAAACATAGTAGGTATTTTAATCTCACTTTTTGTTATTAAACCGTGAAATCCACCATCCATATTTACACATGCCCTGATCCTATTATCCAACATACTTACTTCATTTGACGCAAAACCACCCAAAGACATTCCAAAGACTCCAAGTTTCTTCAGGTTCAGTTTATTTTTAAAAAGTTTGTTTTCATTGTTTAATCCATTTAATTGA
>CAZDOM010000178.1:0-3283 GCA_964507015.1 uncultured Rikenellaceae bacterium
GGATTTTCACCCTATAGCTATCGCCCATGCCGGGCGCACAACCATTTGTCCGGTTCATCCGGGCAAATCCCCCTGCTCCTCCAGCTGGTTAATCCTTGCCCTCATCTCATCAGCTTTATCATTTGCCCGTTTGACAATCTCTTTGAATTCTTTATCATCCCTTAGATTATCAAACATCATGTCTACTTTGATATATTCGTGAATACCACTATTGAATCCAAGTTTTTCATATTCCCTGAGCCACTTATATGCTTCTTCTTTGTTACCAAGTGCGGCATAAACACCTGCCAGGTCATAAGCTGCATTCCCAATTCCGTAAGGGTCCTTATTCCTTATACTTTCATTACAGAACTCTATTTGCATGTTGAACCATTTCATTGCTTCCTCTTTCTTGCCATTCATCCATAAGACAATTCCAACCCTTTGTGCATTATTTATTTTTCGTTCTGAGAAACTTATTTCTGACCTGATGATATCCTCGGCTTCCTGAATTCTGCCAAGGGCAGCCAAAACTTCTAGGGACTTTTCATCTATAGCAAGAACTTCTTCCCATTTGCCCTGAAGTGTAAGTATCCAATTCTCCATACCTGAGAACATTACATCCAATTCGTTGCATTTATTTATATATAATTCTGCTTTTTGCAAATCTCCGATAGATAAATATATCCAATAATAAATACCATATATCATTGCTAAAGTCTCATCCGACCTTTCCAGTTTTTCAGCTTTCCTTGAATTTATCAGTGCATTTATAGGATCTCTATATTGATGATATAACAAACCTAACCATATGTATCCAACTGAATTATTAGGAGAAACGCTGATAGCTTTTTCCAGGTCATCAGTAGCTTTTTGTCTCTGACCTTTCTCAAAGTAGTAAACACCCCTGTTTGCATAAGCATCTGAAAGGGTTGGATCCAGTTCCAATGCTTTATTAAAATAGAACAGTGCTGTGTCAAGAAAGAAAGGACGACTATAACCATACAAGTATCTGTCACTTAAAGAACTCATGCCAATCCAATAATAAGCCAGGGCAAATTCAGGATCAAGTTCAAGAGATATATAAGCTAACTGGCTGACTTTATCAAGATAGCTTTTATCGCCAGTAAATATATATTTATAATATAAATCCTGTGCTTGTAAATGAAGGTCATAGGCTGAGAGGTTATTAGTCGGGACTTTATCAATAAGCTGCTGTTCTTCAGGTGTGATAACAGCATCCAATTCACTTGCTATAGCCTGTGCAACTTCGCTCTGCACAGAAAAAATATCGCTCCAGTTCCTGTCATAGTCCTTTGCCCATACATGACCTTCCTCCCCGGTTTTAATTAATTGGACAATCAATCTTGCATTATCGCCATACTTTTGAAAACTGCCCTCCAGTAGATATGCCACATCCAGTTCCCTGCCGATAACACCTGATGTTTTGTCTGTTTGGCGGTATTGTTCAACAGATGTCCGTGACATAACACGTAAGTCCTCGATTTTTGAGAGGTGAAGCAGTATGGCATCCATAATACCATCGGCAAGATATTGTTTTTCGGGCTCATCACTTAGGGATCTAAAAGGTAATACGGCAATTGACTTTTCCAGTTCCTCAATTTGCTTCTTCTCCCCAATAATGTTAAATACGAACAAAACCACAACAACAATAACAACAACCAGTGCAATTCCGGAAAGCAATAATATCAGTCTTTTCTTTGGTTTTTGGATTTGTTTAGTTGAATCATCAGGTACCTTTTCTTCATCTTTTATTTCTTCTACCTTTGGTTTGCCAATAACTTGAGCATCTTTGTATTTTAGATACCATTCAAGTATTGTTGAAAGATTATTTAGAACAGGTTTTACCTGACGGGGATCAAATTCTTTAGGATGGGCACCGAATGTAGAGAGGCTATTAAGGCTCTGCATTGAAGCAATGATATTTGCAGGCACCTTCTCCTCCCTGTTCAGCTTGTCAATGATACCTTTGAGTGGTTCGGTCTTGCGGGGTCTGTGTAGCTCACATTCACAAAGGTCGGTAATAATTACTTCAAGGCATCTTCTTGAATATAGCATGACAACATTTGCATCCTCAGTCCTGATCAATTGGTCCAGTTCCTTCTCCAATTCAGGAAACCTGCCTTTTACGGAGGTGTATAATGTTTCGAGTTCTTTTATTTCGGCAGACCAGATCTGCATAGGAGTGGGGAGTTATGATCAGGTTTGATTTTATAAAATTACGTTAATTCAAATTTAAAATCAAATAGTTATTGGTGGATAGTTAAATCTTGGATAGGAGTATCATTTGAAAGAAGTTATTTCTATCTGATTAAGGCCGTAATTTCCTTTACAAAGTCTTTTCCTGTTGAAAACAAATTCAATGCTGTCTCCTTATTAAAAGTTATGAAATCATCATAATCTCCAGTTTGTCTTCTGTCAAAAAGATCAGAGAAGAACTTTCCATATTCTTTTGACACAATACCTGACTGGACAAAATGCAAACCAAACATCTGCCGGAGACCTTTGTGTGTAGAAGATTCTACCCCTTTTTTTAGTAATAACGCGCTAACTGCATAGAAGCAGGCATAATATATTCTGTTAACAGAAGCGTTCCAGAATTGATTTTCAATCATTGTTTCCGCTTCTCTCATGGTCTCAAAAGCACGATTAACACGATATTGAATCAAATCATCAATAGTCCCTGTCATAACAAAATGCCTTCCTTTTTTACATTTTTATAGAAAGGGGTTATTTTGTGACGAATCTCCCAGACGTCAAGTGAGAATACAATCGGACTGATTAATTTTCCTGTTTCGAATTCCAATACGAAAAGAGGATATTTAATCCTTTTCTCATCAGAATAAGTTATTTTGTCTTTATTAACGAGAATAAGAATGTCAATATCAGAACCTTCTTTTTGTTCTCCCCTGGCATAGGATCCATAAAGGATAATCGTTGCCTCGGGTTCAGTAATTGAGACTATCTCTTTAATTCTGGCCAGTATATTGTTCTTCTTCAGCATGTTCAAATATACAAAAATTTCAGGATCATCCGGTTACGACAAATCATAGCAGAATTGGATAATTACGGTAAAGAAATCCGAAAATTTGATGATCAGTACTTCGAATTTCTGCTCGATGAAGAATTTCAGAATAAATATTGAAAGGTCTGTATTAGCCCCCTAAATAGTTGGACAAAAAATAAAGACAGATTAGTAGATCCTTCAAGTAAAAATCGTCAACCCTCTCGTCAACCAAATAAAAAAGCCCTTACAGATCATTGATCTTTAAGGGCTTGCATT
>CAZDOM010000179.1:0-1204 GCA_964507015.1 uncultured Rikenellaceae bacterium
CCTATCACTGCACCACCTTCACCACTGCACAGGCTCTTGCCCTCCTGGAAACTGAAACAACCCAGGTTACCTATTGTACCCAGCTTTTTATTCCTCCATTCGCCCATATGTGCCTGGCAGGCATCTTCAATAACCACCAGGTTATGTTTTTTTGCAATGGCAAGTATCTTGTCCATGTCTGCAGCAGCCCCTCCGATGTGTACAGGAAGAATAGCCCTTGTATTTGGTGTTATGCGCTCTTCTATCAAATCGGCATTTATCATAAATGTTTCAGGATCTGAATCAATAAACACAGGTAGTGCAAACAAATTGAATACAGTCTGTGCGGTAGCAATGAATGTATTGGTTTGAGTAATGACCTCATCACCCGGACCAATATCATAGGCCCGCTGTGCTGCTTCCAGCGCATTAGTTCCCGTGTTGGTGGCAGCACAATATTTCACTCCCATCAGTTCTGCAAACTCCTTTTCAAACCTTACAGAAAGCTCATCATCAGAATTCCTGTACTCCGACCATCTTTTACTTTTGTAAGCATCGAGATACATCTGAATATCCCTGTCTTCATAAATTGGCCATGATACTCCAAGAGGTGATCCTTCAGGGCGAACCGGCTTACCACCTAGTATTGCAGGTTTTTCAACATCCTGAATTATCTCCGGATAGAAGGATGCCATTCCGGCTGATGTAAGGGCAATACCTGCTGCCCCGGCCGATGCCTTCTTAACAAAAGTTCTGCGCGTCAATGGATTAGTCTTCATGATGTGATTCTTTTTAGTTTGGAAAAGATAATTTTTTTTTAGAGATTGCTACATCTAATAATATTAGTAAATTTAAATATTAAGGAGGTAATTATGAACTCAAAAAAGATAATTCTTGTTTTTGCGGTCATTTTTATGTGCCTGTGTTTAAACGGGCAAGGATCGTTGCAGGTTGGTATTGCAAAAATTGATATTACACCCGATATTCCGGTCATGTTATATGGATACAGCTCAAGGAAGACCCCATCAGAAGGTGTACATGACTCATTATCAGCACGTGCCGTCGTTTTTGAGAATAATGGGAAGAAGTTTGTCCTGGTCTCATCCGATTTAGGTTCATATGGTGCTGAAGTGTTTTCTGTTATACAAAAAAGTATTCTTGAAAAATTCAACCTGAAGGAATCTGAACTATTCCTGTCAGCTATACATTCACACAGCACTCCCAT
>CAZDOM010000179.1:1304-3116 GCA_964507015.1 uncultured Rikenellaceae bacterium
ACCTGAAGGAATCTGAACTATTCCTGTCAGCTATACATTCACACAGCACTCCCATCCTTACAGTGGATAAAGAGAGAGGAAATCCGAATAATATCATATATACTGAAACGCTGAACCGGAAGTTATTAACCGTTATTGGTGAGGCATTCGCAAATCTGAAACCTGTAAATATCGGGATTGGTGCCGGTTCCTCACCGGTAGGTTCAAACAGGCGGGAGATGAGGCCGGATGGTTCAATTACCCTCGGCCGGAATCCTTATGGTCCGACCGATAAAGAGGTATTGGTTATGAAGATTGCCACACCTGAAGGAACTACTGTCGGGGCGATCTTCGACTATGCCACTCATGCTACCTCCTTAGGGCCGGGTAATATGCTGGTCAGTGGAGATGTCCTTGGTTTATCGGCACAGTTTACAGAAAAGATACTGGGTAAAGAGGTTATTACGCCTGTCTTTGCAGGTGCTTCAGGTAATATTGATCCATGGTACAGAGTTCTTCCCGGCTTTAACACCGAATCGGGATGGATACCCGAAACCGTGCTACTGGGGACCCTCCTCGGGGAGGAAGTTATACATGTTTTCCGTAGTATTATGGAGTTAAATGAAGAAGGTGAAATAAGCTCTGAATTTGCTACCGTTGAGTATCCACGACGGAAAAGAGCCGAAACGGATAACAGGGTAACAGAAGGAGAAGAGGAAACTACAATTCCGGTTAATATCACTGTGGCAAAAGTCGGCGAAAATGTGGCATTTGTAGGATTCAATGTTGAGATGCTGACCGAGATAGGTATGGATATTAAGGCAGCGTCGCCATATAAATATACCTTTATCATCACACATTGTAACGGGTCAAGTGGTTACCTGCCCCCTGCCGTATTATATAAAGAGGGAGGTTATGAAGTTAATTCAACACGTTTTGAGATAGGCTCAGCTGAAAAGATTGTAAAGAAAACACTCAGGATGCTGTATGACCTGGAATGAAAATTTCAGATTTCAGATTTCAGATTTCAGATTCCTGATTTTAAAAGAAGCTATATGTAAGTGTCAGATTAACAGAATGATTATACCATTTTGTGAGATTTTCCTCCTCAGGCAATACACTTTCATATCTCACTTTGTCGAGCGAATTTATTCCTGATAATAATGCCACAAAGCTGACACGTAATCGTGGTGAAACATAATAATACATATCAAAAGATGGAATAATGTAAAAATAACTGCTCTTCATCCAGTAACCATCCGGATCAAGAGCTGTCAGGGTCTTTACAGTATATGAGTAATTATAGGTACCTGTTAAACCAAGGCCAATTGTTGTTCTTGAATTCGGCAGATATTGAACCAGTCCGTTTATGGCTGTTTCGAAAGCATTTGTTTCATAATTATCCATACCATTTTCTTTATCAAGCGGATTTCTGATAAAATGGATACCATAAGAGGTAGTTATTCCGGCAGCAGTCTGCCAGTAAAGATTCAGCGGTTTTGCATATTCTGCATTAATGAATCCGCTCACATTGTAATCATTACTGTAGTTTTTATAATCTGCCACAACAGTGCCGTTGACGGTGTTTTTCACATTAAACCTGTAGAATTCGATATCATTGCCTATCCCTGCATTCACCCTGAAACCTGTTTCACGTGCAGGTCCGGCAGCATAGTCCCAGTTATCATTCAGAACAGCAAAATATATTATGTCGTTAGAAGAGATAATGTTATTTGCAATAAGAAAAGAATCTACCACATGAAGTTCTTCAATCTTCCTGAGTCTTGTATCGAAGAATCTTTTCTTCTTGATCCTGGAAATCTCCCTGGCCAT
>CAZDOM010000180.1:0-3114 GCA_964507015.1 uncultured Rikenellaceae bacterium
ATGACTGAAGAATTATAAATGAAACTGCCATTTGCATCGAGAGAAGGAAGCCATCCTGAAGCAAGGTTTTTATCCTTAAGTTCCCATATTGATGAATAATCAGCTTTTTCCTGCGCAAGTGCATTGGACTCAGCTGCTTTATCATAGCACTCTCTGAGTGTTAAGATCTTCTGGCCCTGAACAAATGATATCCAGGGGATTATTAATATAAACAGAATCGAGACTCTTTTTTCCATATATCTTTTTTAATTACTTTTTACTTCATACTGCCTACTTCTTATTTCTTACTTATGTATGGCATTGATAACAAAATCTGCAGCATACTCTTTCCTTTCTTCAATATATTCATTGAAGTCATATCCCATTTTTTCCATAATACTGGCAACTATTGGTTTGGCTATAAAAGGAAAAACGCTCATTGCAGCAATAGAGGTCATTAGCTGCGGGATTGTCTCTCTGGTGATATTGTATCTTGTCAGCTCCTCCTTATGCTGTTCCTCCAGTGTGCTCCATAATTTATTTATGTCAATACCCTGAATGAGCCTTTTAATCCTGGCCGGATTCCGGTGTAGTTCGTTTATAAGGAATCCCGGCAGCCTGGGATTTTTTTCGAGAAATGTTATGTGCTCTTTGAAGAAAAACCTGATCTTGTCTTCCAGGGACAGATTTTCATCAAGTATTGGCGCAAACTTTTTGAACATCTGTCCTGCGATCATTTCAAAGACAGCATTGAACAGGTGGTCCTTTGTCCTGTAATAATAATGAAGAAGTGATTTATTAATACCTGCATGTTCAGCTATCTCCTTCATGCGGGCTCCATCCATCCCTTTTTCAATAAAAACTTCTGTCGCCGATTCAAATATCTTTTCCTCGGTATGTTTATCTTTTTCTGTCATCTGTATTAACCATTTGATTTAACTTTATAATTAAACCATACAGTTTAACTAATTGGTCAAAAATAAAACATATTTTTATTAAAAGCAAACTTTTTAGAAATAATTCCGGACTAAAGTCCTGAGGTAAGTGTTTTCAGTAAACACCGGGCTCAAGCCAGGCGTTAGTTTGCCAGATAAGGCTTAATTTGAGAAAGATGGATAAGTAACTTATCTCAGGTTTGAGGCCTTTTTTAGTTATTTTGCATATCCTGTCGGATGATTAAGGAGAATATGCTGGGTGTCTTTCAATTTCAGTAATTTCCTTATTTTATCAGCGCCTGGACAGCTGGCCCTGGGGCGGGTTTTTAATCCGGTACCTGCACAAAACAATGAAATATTTTGGGAGACAATACCACAGCCGATATTTGCCCAACCGATTTTCATGGAGTCGGATCCCTCCCTGAATCTTGAAATATCAGTTATGAGAACCAGGTTCAACGGAGCATCTGTTTGGCCGGGCAGATTTCTGTAGTCTCCAGCTACAACCGGGTTAAGATTATGTTTATTCGCATCATAAAGGTATATACCCTCCTCCATGAAAGCAAAGACATCAATGTCCTGTGAATTCATTGAAGATGAGGCTGTTCTTTTACCTTCATCGGGTCTGTTAATGCCGAAAGCGGCCCATAGAAGATCAGAAAGATCTTGTAAACTAAGGTTTTGTGCAGACCATTCACGTACCGAAGCTCTTACATCAAGCGCTTTCATAACAGGGAATCCCCTGGTTTTATCGGGAGTTTTAAGTGTTATCGGTAACAATTCCCGGTCATTTGGTGATGAGGTCATGGTAATAGTAATTATAAATGACTATTTACAGAATTAGAATTCTGAGCAGCTAAATTAGAAAAAATCTTTTAGAGTGTTTTATGCCTGAGCCTGAGGCTGTTGCTTACAACACTCACTGAACTCAGGGCCATTGCTGCCCCGGCTATCATAGGATTTAGCAGGAAACCGGTAAATGGATATAAAATACCAGCAGCTATTGGTATACCGATTATATTATAAATAAAGGCCCAGAAAAGATTTTGCTTTATGGTTTTTGCAGTGTGTCCGGAGAGTTTAATTGCCTGGGCTATTTTTGTAAGATCAGATGATATAATGGTCATTTTAGCCACATCTATTGCTATATCAGAACCTTTTCCCATTGCAATGCTGACATCTGCCTGCGCAAGAGCCTGTGAATCATTTATTCCATCACCTGCCATGGCCACTATTTTCCCCTGTTTCTGAAGTCCGGTTATAAATTCAAATTTATCCTGCGGGAGAGTATTGGCTCTATAGCTGTCTATACCTGCCTCATCTGCTATTAGCCTTGCAGTTGATTCATTATCACCGGTAAGCATATGTACCTCAAGTCCCATATTATGAAGCTGACGTATTGCACTTTTTGATGAATCCTTAATCCTGTCGGTAATTGATAATATTGCCAGAACCTGTTTGGAATCGATAAACCACGAAATTGTGCCGGCTCTCTCTTCAAACCTTGCAGCCCCTTCAGACAGGTTTCTGTTTACTTCAATATTTTTTTCAGTCAGAAGTTTCCTGTTCCCAACGTAGTATTCTCTGTCATCAATTACTGCTTTTACTCCAATTCCCGGAATACTCTCAGAATTAACAGGCTCTTTTATACCTTTTATACCCTGTGATTTCAGATATTTTATAATGGGTTCTGAAAGTGGATGTTCACTCGATTCCTGAATGGAATAAAGTATATTTCTGAATTTATCAATATCTATTTCGTTATTCCATATAATATCATTTACAACTGGTTCACCCATAGTAACGGTACCTGTTTTATCCAGCACCACAGCATTTATTTTATGTGCAATCTCAAGGCTGTCGGCATCTTTTATCAGGATCCCGTTTTCCGCTCCCCTGCCTATACCTACCATTATAGCTGTCGGGGTGGCCAATCCAAGGGCGCATGGACATGCAATTATAAGTACGGTTACTATTGCCAGTAGGCTATGTGTCAATGCATTATCCACACCCGAAAAGAACCATATCAAACCACTAATCAACGCAATTGAAAGCACTACAGGAACAAATATTGCAGCAATCTTATCAACAAGATGCTGAATCGGGGCTTTACTGCCCTGTGCTTCCCTTACCATCTTTATTATATGTGCCAGAAGAGTATCATCACCTGTTTTTTTTGCCTGTAACCTGAAACTTCCTT
>CAZDOM010000181.1:0-2932 GCA_964507015.1 uncultured Rikenellaceae bacterium
CTGGGTCCTGGGTCCTGGGTCCTGGGTCCTGGGTCCTGGGTCCTGGGTCCTGGGTACCAGATTATTATACCCAGCACCCAGCACCCAGCACCCAGCACCCAGAATAAAAAACCCGCAAAGTTCCTCCAACTTTTTAAAACCCCATATCTTAATGGTTGGAGCTCCTATTCCAGCTCGAACTTCCACTGTCCCGAGTACTCGGGATCCCGAGTGATCGGGATGAGGCCTGCTCTTACTGAACTAAGGTTAGCACCAAAGTTTTAACTGTTGAGTTTCAAAAATGAATGAAGAAACAGTGCGGGCAATTATTTATTATATTTTAAAGAACGCCGTTACTCTTTTATTTCAAGAACCGTATCTATTTTCTGAATCAGTTCTTTGATGGTATCCGGGAGGTAATCATTATCCAGTTTTTCCTCTTCCTCTGTGAGTTTTATCACATATTGTAAGGCAGCCATCGCCAGAAAATCCTGAACATCCTTATCGGTGTATCTCTGCTTATACTGCAGCACCTTTTCATTTATCATCCTGGCAGCTTTCCTGATCTTTTCTTCATTTTCCCTTTCTACCTTTAATGGATAATATCTGTCTGCTATATTAACCCTGATTGAAAGCTTATCATCCATTGTTATATTTTATCTGTTTAAAAGAGCAACACATTTGTCAATTTCCCGCACAAGTTCATTTATCTTCTTCTTCGCCTCTGAAGCATTCCCTTCTTCTCCCAATAATGCTTCCGATAATCTTACCCTTTCGTATTTACTTTCCAATTCTTTTATTCTGGCATCACGTTCCTGAAGTTCATTTCTGAGTTCTTCATTCCCGCTTTTAAGTTCAGCATATTCCCTCTTTAGATTATGATGTCTATTCAACAATTCATCGAGCTTCTTGTTCAAAACATTTAATTCTTCATAACCCTGGACGGACATAGCTCAATCTTTAGGACAAAGTTAATACTGTTAATGATATTTTCAAAAATTTGACATAAATAGTTTGTCTTAATGAACCAGAAGATTAGCTTTGCACGTTCATATTGAATAGCTTTTAACATACATGATTCTTAATAGATTTTTCTTATCAGGTATACTTTTTTTATTCTTTATAACAGAGTATCCTAAGGACAGAAATATATTTATTTCTCCAGTAAAGATACCATTGGCTTTTTCAGCAAATTTCGGTGAACTAAGATCTGATCATTTTCATTCCGGTATGGATATAAAAACACAGGGAGTTACGGGTAAAGAAGTAGTTGCGGCTGCTTCTGGCTATATCTACAGAATCAGTATCTCTCCCGGTGGATTCGGGAATGCACTATACCTAAGACATCCATCAGGGTATTCCACGGTTTATGGACATTTGGACAGGTTTATTCCCGAAGTGGAAGAATATATTGTTGATCAACAATATAAAAAGAAAAGCTATACTATTACAGTTTTTCCTCCAAAAGATAAATTCAGCTTTAACCAGGGAGACCTGATTGCATATTCAGGAAACTCAGGCAGCTCATCCGGTCCTCATTTACATTATGAGATCAGAAAGTCTGATACAGAGGCCCCTCTTAATCCGCTTCTTTTTGATTTTGGCGCCGGAGACGATATCCTTCCGGTTATAGAAAAACTGGCTATATACCCGTTGACAGAAAATTCCACAATCAATGATCAGAATAAGATGAAGAAATATAATGTTGTCGGCGGCCATGGCAATTATTATATACCCTCATCTTATGAAATAAAAGTCAGCGGACTTGCAGGTTTTGGAATTAAATCATATGATCTGATGAATGATAGCTATAATAAATGTGCTGTTTATTCAATTGAATTAAAAATAGACAGCAGTACATTGTTCAAATATATTATGGACGAGTTTTCTTTCAGTGAATCAAGATATATAAACAGCCATGTTGATTATGAAACTTATATTCGGGAAAGGATATTTTACGAAAGGACTTTTATGCTTCCAAACGATAAATTAAGTGTTTACCAGGATGTTGTGAACAGGGGAATTTTTGATTTTAATGAAGAAAAAACTTATCATATTGAAATTACTGTAGCGGATATCCATAATAATAAATCAACAATTTCATTCAAAGTAACAGGAATACCTCCCGGAAGCGGCATACATCCGGATTCAGTCAAAAAGAGTGTAAATGTTATGCCATATAACAGATCTAACCGGTTTGACACCGATGATGTTTCGGTATTATTTCCTGCGGGTGCGCTATATGATACATTATTTTTCAAATACCGAAAGGCAGACGGCAACGATGAAATGCTTTCCGATGTATATTATATCCATGACCGCTACACTCCTGTCCATAAAGCTTATACATTGTCATTAAAACCCACAATTATTCCTGAAGGGAAAGAATCAAAAATGATAATTATTCAGCTTAGTGATGACTTTAAGAAAAGTGTACTAAGCAGCACCTATAATGAAGGTGTTGTGACAGCAAAACCACTTTCATTTGGTATGTTTTATATTGGAATTGATACTCTTGCACCTGTGATCTCACCTAACGGATTGACTCCCGGAATCGACCTGAGCGGTAAAAAGGAAATAAGGATAAAAATTTATGATGACCTTTCCGGTATAAATACTTATGAACCCATGTTAGACGGTAACTGGGCATTATTTGAATATGATCAGAAAAACAATGTTCTTATTTACAGGTTTGATCCTGAAAGAATCACCAAAGGAACAATACATAATCTGACACTTAAAGTATCAGATAATGTAAATAATACAAGTTATTATAATTGCGATTTTGAGTGGTGAATGAGCCACCCGTTCCGCCGTGGCGGAACACCCCCTAAAGGGGGAAATGACCCCCGGCGCTTCGCGCCACCCCTGAGGGGGTTTAAAACCCAAATTACTAAATAACATTTTATATGGGTTTATTGCCCCCCTTTAGGGGGGTTGGGGGGTCAGCTTC
>CAZDOM010000182.1:0-2917 GCA_964507015.1 uncultured Rikenellaceae bacterium
GCAAAAAGCATGACAAACAACTTACCCATATTGTCCGTGTTAGCGGCAGGGTATTTAAGTTTTATTTTTAATATAGTTAAATATTATATTGTAAAAATATTCTTCTCTAAGTTTTGGGAAAAGTGAAGGAATAAAAAAATATTTTGGGTAATGGTCATTATCTAAGATAAAAACCGATGGGTATTGACATTTTGTTGGAAAATCAAATTTATATTGAATTTTAGTACAGTTCAAATCAGAATCTAATTTGTAAGTGATACTATCGAAATCTTCCTTTTTATCATAATCTCCAATTATAAAAAAGTTTTGGTAATGTGTATCCTGTTGAAGTATTTCGAAATCCATTATGATACTCTTAGCACACTGAAAACATTGATTCTCCCGAATGAAAAGAATAATTCCATCCTGAATATTATTGTCAAAAATAACTTTCTCAAGTAGTTCTGTAACCTCCGATTTACTGAACCAAAAATCTTGAAACAGAGCAGCTCTAAGATTTTCAATTTCTATCGAATCAGAAATACTTTTATTATTGTATTGCTTTTCGGAATCATGTATATCCCTTCTTATAGATCTAAGTTTTGCACCTAGATATAAATTTAAAATCACAAAGATAAATACCGAAACGGTTAAAAGTAAAGAACTTGTCCTCATAAAAAGTAAAAGCTTAATTAAGAATCTCGGTTAAATCATATAGAAAGATTTTATCCATTGTATTCCAGTCAATGCAATACATGAACTTACCATCTTTAGATATATCAAACTGATTAACGGGGATATCAAGAGAAATTTTAACAATCGGTCTTGCTTCCCAGTCCCAGATTTCAAGAGTAGGTATATTTTCTGGCATTTTTGGTCCAGGGCAAGATACATTTAATGCATATATATATGAATCAGTTGCACGAACACATGTATAATATTGAAGTGGATATGGTCTAATCCATTCATTTTCGAAGAAATTTTCCTGGGTTTCCATAATATTTTCTTTATAAAGATCACCATTACTCTTGTAAATTTGAAACATCTTTACTTTAAATACAAAGGTTGCAAACATAGATTGGTCAGGCTTAACATGTGAACGTCCTGAATAAATCGACCAAAATAGTTTTTCTCTATCCACTGGATATATATCAGGCCAAATGCCAAACGATTCAACCTTTCTTGAGTTTATATTATATCGAATGAACGGTGAATTATCTTTTCCACCAACGTATGGCTTACCAATTATTATACTATCATTAAGCATAAAGCCATTATTTAACATACTAATTTCACCTGGTAATTTAATGTTGGATACTTTAACAGTTTTGTTTGTTAGATATTCTGATAGATCGATTTTAAAAAACCGATCTGACAAGTCGTATGACACTATTCCATTTCCATATAAGGAAGTATTACTTGCTGCTGGTTGGTTAAACTCGTTTGGCCCTCTTCCATTTGTTCCAAAACTTCCAATGTAACTACAAGAAGGAAGTTTAAATACAGAGTAGATTGTATCACTAAATGGCTCAATACATAATAGTAGGTCGTTGTAAATAATTACCGAAGATAGTTTCCCATAAACCTTAATAGGTATAGGAATTGATGTGTTTTTGAGATCTACTTTTATTGGGAAATCCAATTTTGAAATATTTGACTCACGACAATTATGGAATATCAAAAATATGATGATAAATAGAATAAATCTAGTAAACACAAATCGTCTCATTATTGTTTAGTTATTGAGTTTATGATTTAAATTCATATCTCATAAATGCTCCTTATTTAATGGTAGTTACCTTATTGATTTTATAAAGTAACTACCATATCTATAGAGTTTATTGATCTGTTACCATGGCCAAGGGCAAGCAGATTCATATCTGGGATTATCAACCCATTTTAAAACACAACCATAGCAGTCGCGAATGTATTCTTCTCCAGTCCATGGATTATCAAAGTACCAAAAACAAGGATAAATTACATCAGGATATATTCCACCAGGTTGATTTAATTTGGATAAAGTAGGTTTTTCTGAAAATTCATCTATTGAAGCAGCAATTGTGTTAACTATACCAAGCATCAATAAAATTGCGAATACAATTATAAATGACTTTTTCATGATAATTTTAAAAATATTAATTTACAATAGTTTTATCTTAACTAAATTGAATAAAATTAATTATATTTACTCCCCCAAGAAGGGGAGTTACGTTGGATGAAGTACTCTAAGCAAATACTTTTCTAAAATTCTCCCTTTCTTTCTTCTATTAGATGTCATTACATCAATTCTTTGAAAAGTATAATTCATAGTTCACTAGGAAATAAATCAAGTTAATTTAATAAGGTAGTATTATCAAACAGTTAATTACAGTTACTAAGTTCAGAAAACTTTATGAAAAAACTATCTGGAAGTAGAGGAAAATATTGGAAATTTTCGGTTGAAATCTGCCAAGAAAGTAATAAATCGGTCATACATCATTTTAGTAATCAAAGTTGCTTAAAAAACTTATAGATATTTTAAAATAATTTATGACATTATTGTTCAATTTTAGGCTTTCTTTTTAAAGCTGCAGGGACTCCTAATGCATAGTAAATAGTTTTGAGTGTATTTGGAAATATATCTCCTGAAGGTAGAACAACACCCTTTTTTAATAATTTACGAACGAGGGTTTTAGCAGTAGTGCCATACTCTATTGCTACTTCCTTTCGTGTTTTTATCGTAAGGGATAATGATTCGATATAAGGATCAAACTCTTTTTCCATAATTATAGTATTATTTAATTATATTGTTTATAGGACATTACTATTCAAATTAAGAATGTTAGGTGGATGGGTTCTTTTTATATCTAGGTCTCGTAATCCTTGCCGCTAACGGCCCGGCACTAAAATTAGTAGGTGTTACCTGGCGAAGCACCGGACACTGAGCTTCATCTTTAGC
>CAZDOM010000183.1:0-2830 GCA_964507015.1 uncultured Rikenellaceae bacterium
CTGGGTGCTGGGTGCTGGGTATTAATTTTTTTGATTATCTTAGTACTGTTTTAATTTCTTCGTGCTAATTATGTCAAGTTACAGAGATTTGGAAATTTACAGGATGGCTTTTGATTTATCTATTAGAGTGCATAGGGAATCATTGAAACTGCCTTCATTTGAATTATATGAGCAGGGCAGTCAAATCAGAAGATCCTCAAAAAGTGTTAGAGACACTATTGTAGAGGGTTATGGGAGACGAAAATACAAACTTGAATACGTAAAATTTCTGACTTATTCAATAGCTTCCTGTGATGAAACAACAAACCATTTATTATCCATTATTGAATTATATCCAGACAGGGAAGTATTCTCTGAATTACTTCCTGAATATGAAAAACTTGGTAAAATGATCAATAGCTATCTGCAATATGTTGAATCAAACTGGAATTCTTAATTCCTCCATTTTCCATCCTTGTTCAAACCAGAAAAGACCCAGAACCTAGCGACCTGGTACCCAGGACCCAGAAACAAAGACCTAAAATTTTGTGTCCTGTTTTAGCCTTTTGTTACTCTTCCGCCATCTTCCGTTAATCTCCCCATAATCCCCATTGGTCAAATATTTTATGTTTAATTAAACTAAATAAAATATTATTTGTTAACTTTATAGGTTGATCCTGAACTAACTAAAATGATTTTTTTTGTTTTAGTAGATATTTAACTGATGAGAAAGTCAGACAACTATTTAATTCTTATTGTTGTCTAACATATAGAAGATTAAAAACATAAATAAACCTATTATTCAAGTCATGAAAAACAGGTTTTTAATTTCCCTTGCAATTTTATTTGTCACTCTCGGAGTGCAGGCACAACCATCTGAAGACGTCTACCTGGGAACTACTGTCGTTGACGTATATGTGGATGATGAATTTTATGGCCCTTTTGATATAGGCTTCACATTTAACTACTGGGGAACAGATTATACCCAGTTTTATGTTAATTCAAACGGTCAGATCCTTTTCGGATCAGGATCACTGGAAAGCGCTGATGCCGCAATACCTAATGCTTCGGCACCTAATAATTTTATCGCTCCTTTCTGGGATGATCTCGTGGTGGATTCATACGGAAAAATATTATATAGAAAATTTGGCGCTTCTCCCAATGGCCAACTTGTTGTCCAGTTTAAAAATATGGGATTTTATGATTACCCTTCTACCCTTGGTACATTCCAGGTGATACTTTATGAAAATGGTAATATACAAGTGCAGTACAGATTGATTGTACTGCCAAATTCGGAAAGATGCCGTGGCGGAAGCGCGACTATAGGCCTTGAAAACGCAGATGGATCTGCTGGGGTACAATATGCACACGATAGTCCCATTTTGTCTTCTGCAAAGGCTATCTCTTTTACTCCTGTTGCAGGCCCATCTTATTCAATAAACTCAGATGCAGTATACGATGGGGTTTACTTAACTACTAACACTGACCTTCCGGAGCCGGGAATAACAAACCTTATAGCCCCGCCTCAGGATGCTGTTATCGGATCAGCTTATACCTTTGAATGGAGTGCAGCCAGCTATGCTGAATCCTATACATTATACATCAGCACACATCCTGAACTGATCGGAGCAGTCACCTATCCAGTTGGATCAGATCTCACAAAATTCATTTCCGGACTTACAGTACCCGAAACATATTACTGGGGTGTCTTTGCAACAAATAGTACAGGCAGAACCTGGTGTGAGATTAAGAAATTTACAACCAGTTCCTTACCTCCCTTAGTACCTGTACCTCAAACCGTATGGGCTGAAGAGGATGTAGATAAGACAATTGACCTTGGCTATACAGGTGGTGATGAGAGCCCGAAAACCGCTAAAATAACAGATTTACCCGGACAGGGAGAATTATATCAGTATGTCGACGGATCACGGGGAAGTGAGATAACTACCGTACCCACCGATGTTACAGATTCAGAGATGAAGGTCATTTATGCAGCAACAGGTACTTCAGGCAATGGAGTAGGCAATTTTGATTTTCTTGTATCTGATGCTGGTGGAGATTCCGATGATGAAGCAACAATAACTGTAAACGTTAGCCCGCCGGGGGTACCTAATGTCCTTTATGTGGCAAAAAATGCCAATGTAGAGATACGTTTTGACATACCTATGGCTGATCCGACAGGAAAAAAGGATCAGTTTACTGTTACTGTAGATGCATTATCTGCACCAATAAGTTCGGCATCCCTGAAACCCGGAGATGTGTATACTATCCTGCTTACCCTGGAAACCCCTCTTGAAGGAGATGAAACCGTTTATGTCGCATATACTCAGGGTGATGTCCAGGGTTCAACTGGTGGATACCTCTTTTCCTTCACCGACACGCCGGTGACTTTGATTGCTCAGACAATTGATCTGACTCTTGATGATAATTTAAAGTACAGAACTAATTATATAACCCTTCCCACAACTTCCCCCGGAGGCTTAACAGTAACATATACAAGTTCCAATCCGTCTGTTGCCTCAGTTACAAGTAACAGACTTTATCTTCATACTCTGGGTTCATTTACTCTTTCAGGATCACAGGGAGGAAATGGAACATACGCTCCTGTAAGAAATGTAAAACCATTAACGGTAATCAAAGGGGATCAGACGATTACGTTCAGTACACTGTCTGCCAAAACATACGGAGATGCAGATTTTAATCTTACCGCAACAGCCAGCTCGGGATTAACGGTGAGCTTTGAAAGCGATGACGAAGATGTGGCTACTGTAGCAGGAACCCTGGTACATATTGTTGCTGCAGGATCAGCAACTATAACTGCATCACAGGATGGTAATTCTTTATGGAATGC
>CAZDOM010000184.1:0-2734 GCA_964507015.1 uncultured Rikenellaceae bacterium
GTTGTAGAAGATTATAATCCTCATCCTCCAATCAGAAGGAGTATGGCTGTTTAACCAGTAACCTTAAAATAATATTTCTGATTCCTATAGCGTTGGTCATGTTGGAATATTTTTAAAACTGGAGGGTGATAACTTGTTATATCTTGACCCCAAAACATATGACACCATAATCATTAAAGTATGAAAATAAAAACCTTCATTTTATTTGTTTGGGTTTTAGCTAATGCTTCTTGCAATAATCCCGGCCCTAAAATCAATGATAATAACTCAATACCTCAAATTAGCCTTCCTTACCATGTTGATTTGGAGAAAAACCTGAATAATATTAGGCAAATCCCTCTTAGCATTATTGGAAAGGATTTGAAATACATCCCGCTTGAAACAAAACCGAACTGTCTTTTACAAAAAATTAACAAAATAGAATTCAGTTCAAACTACATTTTTGTATTGATGAAAGTAAGCGGAGAGTCTATATCCTCGCCTGGGGAGTAAATAAAATTCTTGTATTTGATTTTAATGGAAAATACCAAAGATCTTTTAGCCAATCTTTTGATTCATTTCAATTCCTTATAAATGAACAAGGAAATTTTGTCTTTTACATACCAAACGGCCCACAATCTTTAGATTCAGAAAACAGTATGATAATTCTAGATTCTGTCGGTAACACTTTGACTAAAATTAAAAATCATCACAGACTCACGGGAAAAGGTATCGTAATACTTAATACCCCTATGTATTACTTTATGAATACAATTAGAATTTTAGAACCGGAAGTTGATACCTTAAATATTGTAAAACAGGATACCATTGAATCATATGCGATATTTAATCTTGGCAAAATGAGAATGGAGCCACATCCAGATCTTTCTTTGGCAGAGAATGAAGAACGAGAAGCACTTAATAGACTTAAAGAAAAATTATGAATCACCAATGTTTGTGAGAATAACAAATTCATATTTTTGAAATTAGATTTAGGGCTCTCTGATTCTTCTACATACTGTCTTTTTAATAAACAGACCCTGGAAATTACTTATATATTAAAAGACGGTCTTAAAAATAATTTAGATGGAGGGATCGCTTTCTGGCCTAAATTCATCTATAATGACAGTATTTTAATTGACTATAAAGATGCTTTCAGTCTTTTAAATATTATTCGAAAAAAATATCCTATTGACATCAAAGAAAAAAACAGTAAGCCACTTAACCAATTTGAGATGATGGCAAGAAACCTGACAGAGACTTCAAATCCTGTCTTGATTATTTTTAAATAATAACACCTTGACATTGTTATATTCCATGACAATGATAGATAAAAACTAAGAACATGAGTATTGTAAAAAATTCTTACCTGCGAAGAGTCATTATAAGCTTCGTGCTTTCTATTGTTATTTTTACACTCTACTTCAGTTCAGAACGATGCTTGAAACCAAGCAGTGCCGGATTCTGGTTAATTTTTGTATCCGGCATGTGTTTAGGTGTTGCTTTAACTTCGTTTATACCGTACTTAAGAAAAGGAGAGCCTAAGAATTAAAATAGCATGTGACTTTTAATTCATCTTTTGTAAGATTTATTTTTCATAAATCCCAACGAAACGCTAACAGGTTCAATAAGGATGAGTCGTCCAGCCTTCGATCTAACTTGTACCCCCGCTCACTATTGACGAATAACTCAATAAATCTAAACACATTCCGTTTATTATGAGTCATATCAACCTGAAAATCATGATCAAGTGGTTCATAATCTTCTTTTCAATTTTTCAAATAGGTTGCTCAAAAGTAATTGAGATCGACCTGAACAATACTAAGGCATTAGTTCTTAATTCAATTTTTAATCCTGATAGCCTTTTCACGTTCAGATTATCCACAACAGCTTCTCTTCTAAATAATTATGATACATTAAATGATAATTTGCACCTTTCCCTATATGAGGAAAATAAGCTAATCTTCGATTCTGTTTCACAATTGAGTATTTTCAAAATAGATGTAAAACCAATTAGTGGAAAAAACTATACAGTTGAATTGAAACCGGACAATTACTCTCCAATTAAAGCATCTGATACTATACCTAATCTGGTGCCTATCGACAATGCATATATGATATTCCCTTCTGGGATTGATGCTTTTGGATTTTATAAGGCAGAAGCATGCATTAGTTTTACTGATCCTCCAAATGTAACTAACTATTATGAATTACTAATTTCCTCAAAGCCGGGTGGAACTAACGCTTGGTATTCAGACTATGAGACAAATGATCCAGTATTAATGAATGAAGGAGATCAGGATTATCACCCAACTTCTTTCTTCTTCTCTGATGATTTGTTTAATGGAGAATCTTATACTTTAAGAATAAAACATGGTGTTGGCTATTCCCAAAATGGTAAAATCTTTAAAGTATTCCCTCTCTACGCCACACTCCGATCAATTAGCAGAACTTATTATAAGTATCGAAAATATTATACACGACATGCGTATAACCAACAATTTCAAAACGAATTTCTTGATTTAATTTTCAAGGGTGAACCACAGAATATGTTTACTAATGTAGAAAATGGATTTGGTATTTTTGCCGGATATTGTGAAACTACCAGACAGATAATTCATAATGAATAGGTTTTACTATATTATGATAATCTGTTTGTTACTTGCCAAATCAAATAGCATTTTTTCACAGCAGATTACTATAAGTGGCTATGTTGCTGATAAGACTACCGGGGAGTATCTTATTGGGGCAAATG
>CAZDOM010000185.1:0-2697 GCA_964507015.1 uncultured Rikenellaceae bacterium
TCCGCTGCAACCGATTTAACCGGCTCAATCAGTTCAACAGGTTCTTCTGCTTTTGGTTCAGGTTCAGCAATGATATTCGTTGATTTTATTTTTTCTGTTGCTTCAATTCCTTTTGATTCAGGTATTTCCAGGGTAACCTTCTTTAGGGTAGTCTCAAGCGGCTCTTCACCGGTTTTATTTTTATTAACGATGATGAAGACAGAAGATACTATCATTAATACAGCTACAGAAGCTGCAATACGGTAATAGGTGAACCTTTGCCTCCCGTGTATTCTGGTCTTCAATTTACTTCCGAGTTTATCCAGATCAGAAACAGCCTCTTCGGGTAAAATTTCTGAGAGACCCTCTGCAGCCTCTTCTGCAAAAGGATCCTTCTGAAGTTGCCTCTGGAAGATATTCTCCTCTCTTTTTGTCATTTCACCCCTGATATATCGTATAAAATCAGGGAGAGAACCTTTCTTATTGTTACCTTTTCTTTTCATTTTTTTCATCAAGACAAAGTTTCAGATTTCTTTTCCCGTTTTGTATATAGCTCTTCACTTTTTTTTCACTTATCCCGAAACTAACTGCTATTTCCCTGTAGCACCTGTTCTCATAGTAAAACTGTTTGATGCAGTACTTCTGTTCTTTTTTAAGTCTTTCAATACAATCGTTTATTGCATCTTTCATATCCGGTTCATCCCTGTCTATTGGATGCATTTCAGAGACGTTTTCCATAAAATTCTGAGGGTCAACAGCCCATTCTGCAAGTCTTTCATTCTTCGATTTTACTGACCTCAGGTACATCAGGCAATAATTCTTTGTTACAACATGAAGCCAGCTCCTGAAGTTTCTTATTTCCTGTTTCGGAATGTCTGTGATTAGTTTCTCAAAGATCTGCATAACAGCATCCATGGCCTCTTCTCTGTCCTTCAGGTACTTAAGACAAACACCATATGTCAGGTGCATATATCCTGAATATAGTCTACCCAGTACTTCCATATCACCTGAAGAGTTGAATTCCGCTATCAGTTCCTCATCGGTCTTTTCCTTTGATATTTTTCCCGGGAACTTATAAAACATAGCCTGCTGCTATTTTCTTCTTTCATTTTCCTTAAAGATACATTAAAATAAAAAAAAGATATGATTTATGGAATTTGGATATCTGACGCATCATATGAAAAAAGTTCAACCAAATTTTAAAAGTCATGAAAAACAGTTTAACAATTTTCGCAATAGTTATCCTTTCAGTAGTAATGATTTCTTTTATCGACACAGGAATTATTACTGGTAAGATAACTGATAGACAGGGTAATCCCTTACAAGGAGTACAAATACTTGTTAAAGGAACCCTCACTTCAACCATTTCTGACCATAATGGTAATTACAGCATTAATGCGGTGATTAATAACGGGATTCTGGTTTTCTCATGTGCTGGTTATGTTACTGTCGAACAGAAGATTAATGGCAGAATTGTAATAAATGTAACTATGAAACCGGAGATTCTGATAATGGAAGAAATGGCTGTATCAAGTACCATTTCAAAAAAGGATAGGTTATCAGGGGCGGCTCCAGGGGTCACAGATGTAGCTTACCGGTCTAAAGTTCCTTTTCCACGATATAACCCGAATTTCAATACCGAAGGCTATGCTTCTGTAAATGAGAACGGCTATAAAAATGTTAGAAATACTCCGTTATCGACATTCTCTATTGATGTAGATAATGCATCCTATTCGAATATCCGCAGGTTTATCAACAATGGCAGTCTGCCTCCTGCTGATGCGGTAAGAATAGAGGAAATGATAAATTACTTCAGGTATGATTATCCTGAACCTGAAGGAGAGCATCCCTTCTCAGTTTATACCGAAGTTGCAGTTTGTCCCTGGAATCAGAAACACCAGTTGCTGCAGGTCGGTTTGCGGGGAAAGAGTATCGATAAATCCTTGCTGCCCCCTTCAAACCTTGTTTTCCTTATTGATGTTTCAGGCTCGATGAATTCACCCAACAAGCTTCCGCTGCTAAAATCGGCATTCGGACTGCTGGTAAATGAGCTGCGTCCCCGGGATCATGTAGCTATAGTAGTCTATGCAGGAGCTGCCGGACTTGTCCTCGAATCGACACCGGGGAATAAGAAGGAAGTAATAATGAGTGCAATAGATAATCTTGAGGCAGGTGGATCGACTGCAGGTGGAGCCGGTTTGAGGCTTGCCTACAGGGAGGCAGAAAAGAATTTTGTCAATGGTGGTAATAACAGAATAATACTTGCAACCGATGGAGATTTCAATGTAGGAGAGTCAAGCAATGGTGGTATGGAGAGACTGGTTGAAGAAAAACGTGAACTCGGCGTATTCATAACAGTTCTTGGCTTTGGTATGGGTAATTATAAGGATGATAAGATGGAGATAATAGCTGATAAGGGGAATGGCAATTACTCATATATTGATAATCTGCAGGAAGCAAGGCGTGTCCTTGTTCGTGAATTCGGAGGTACACTCTTTACGATAGCCAAAGATGTGAAATTTCAGCTCGAATTCAATCCCCTGCAGGTCGATTCATACAGGCTTATAGGGTATGAGAACAGGCTCCTTAATGATGAGGATTTCAATGATGATACCAAAGATGCCGGTGAAATGGGATCAGGACATATGGTAACTGCACTTTATGAAATTATCCCGGCAGGTTCGGGTGAAAGAATACCTTCGGTTGATCCTCTTAAAT
>CAZDOM010000186.1:0-2627 GCA_964507015.1 uncultured Rikenellaceae bacterium
CAGATTTCGCTCTTTGTGCAGAAGGCAGCCCGAATGTGTATTTTACTACGGATTGTAGTAAATAACCCATTTCCGCAATCCGCAATCCGCAATCCGCAATCCGCAATCCGCAATCCGCAATCCGCAATCCATAGACCATCTATTCACAATAAACCTCCTTCACAGTTGCCGCCTCGCCATAACCCAGCTTTACCGATTTCTTCAGGTCCTCACAACCACCCTCATTGTCGCCTGTATCAATTTTTAACAATCCTCTCCAGAAGAGGGCTTTACTCTTTTGTTCCCTTCCAATACCCCATGATTTTATTACTTCATCAAAATCAGCCAAAGCACCTTTGTAGTCACCCACAAAATATTTTATCTGTCCACGTGTATTATAGTACTTTGCAACATCAAGCTTTCCTTCAATAGCCATTGTAAAATCTGCCATTGCTCCCTCATAATCATTTAGCTTGAATTTCGCCCATCCTCTTCTGCCAAAAGTATTATAGTCATAAGGATTAATTACAAGAGCTTTATTATAATCATCTATTGCCCCTTTGTTATCGTCCAGATAATATTTTGCCACACCACGGTTTTCATATGCCTGCAGAAAGTCAGAATCGCGCCTTATTGCTTCTGTCAGGTCATATATTGCTCCTTTATAATCTTTCCTGAAGATCTTATTAACTCCCTTGTAATAAAACTCTTCAGCTGTTTTGTTATTTGTCTGCCCATTTATAATATATGAGATCAATAGAATTGATATTGTGCAAAATAGAGTTTTCATTCAATCAATCTTCCTTTAATTTAATAATAATCATCTTGTTATGTGAACCATAAGGAATCATATTTTCTTGGTGTAAAATTAAAAGATGAACTGGAAGATCAGAAGTTATTTCTTATTCGACTGTCTTTGGCTGGATATATAGCACATCCTCCTTCATCTGAATAGCCTTGTCCTTACGGTTTGCCAAAATGACACCCAGAATGATTAACAGCGCCAGTACGATGAACATTAAAAATGGCGGACTTTTTATCAACTCAATTATAAAAGAATTCCTCTTCACAAGAACCTGACTTTTTCAGTTATGAAATTAACCTATAAAGTTATTAAACAACAAAATACAAAACAAATTTTTATATAAGTATTAATTCCAGTAAATTAACTACTACTTTGAACCTGAAAGAAATTGCAGGTTAGTTTATTGACTATTAATCATGGACTAAAGTCCGTAAGCATCTGATTATCATTAACCTCAGGCTTAAGCCTGAGGTTAATTAGTATCATAATAGATGTATAGGGCTTTAGCCCGGAATTCTCAATTCCAATTACTAACAGAGGCTGATAAATATATTTAGTTACTATCTTTGGAAATACAATTTTAAACATGCTCGATGAAACCCTACATTCTATCCGAAACAAACTGGAAAACAATAAATAATACTCCTGTAGAGCTTGCAGTACTACCATGGGGGGCACTTGAAGCTCATAACCTGCATCTTCCCTTCAGTACCGATAACATTGAAACTGATAAGATTGCTGCAGAAGCTGCGAAAAAAGCATGGGAAAAGGGGGCAAAACTTATCGTGCTGCCGGTAATTCCGTTTGGTGTCAATACGGGTCATCTCGATATTAAGGTCAATATAAATATGAATCCGTCCACACAGTTTGCAATACTTAAGGATATTGCCAATGTATTGAACGGTCATGAGATATTTAAGCTCCTTATTCTAAATGGTCACGGAGGTAATGATTTTAAGCAGATGATCAGGGAACTTGGTGTTCTTTACCCCAAAATGTTTATTTGTACCTGTAACTGGTACCAGTCAGTTGAGAATGCAGAATTCTTTGACGAGGGAGGTGGCCATGCCGATGAGATGGAAACAAGCCTGATGCTTTATCTGGCCCCGGAGCTTGTACTTCCGGTGTCAGAAGCAGGGAAGGGTGCTGCGAAGAAATTTAAAATAAGAGCCCTGAACGAAAAATGGGCATGGGCGGAACGTAAATGGTCAAAGGTAACCTCCGATACCGGAATAGGAGATCCTTCCAAAGCAACACGTGAGAAAGGAGAGAGATACTTTAATTCGGTTGTTGGGAAGATCAGTGATCTTATGCTCGGATTATCGGAAGCAGATATAGATGATCTGTATGAATGAGATCACTAAATCCTGAAAAAGCTGAAATTAACTCCACCATAATTACGATGCTCAAAGAATGACTTGTGATCATTGAATTTAATGCCCTTCGGATGTTCCAGTATTAAAAATCCTTCTTCCCTGATGATATCAGAATCCAATACCATATCAGGAATATCTTTTAACCATTTAAGATTATAAGGGGGATCAGCAAAAACAATATCATATTTTACCTGGCATATCTTCAGGTAAGCTTTTACATCAATGTGAACAGGTTTGATATTTGTAAAACCTACATCTTTTATCATACGCCTGATTCCGGCAATATGTTTCTGGTCCTGCTCAATAAGATGAACTTCACTGACTCCACGTGAAGCAAACTCATAACTTATACTTCCTGTCCCTGCAAAAAGGTCAAGCACCGTTATCGATTCAAAATCAATACGATTGTTAAGGATGTTAAAAAGACCCTCCCTGGCAAAGTCAGTGGTGGGCCTGGCTTTGAAACC
>CAZDOM010000187.1:0-2625 GCA_964507015.1 uncultured Rikenellaceae bacterium
TACCAGGGCAACACTTTCTTTTTTCACTGTAAGGTTTTTACCAAGGGTAAATGTTGCTGTCTGCCTGATATCCTTGCAAGAAGCACCAATTTTTACCGTATAGGTACCTGCATCAGCTATCCATGATGATGAAGTCGGATCAAATGATGCAAGGCTCCAGTTATCCAGTGTAAATGTAAGTGTCTGGGATTCTCCTGGTTCCAATAGTTTTGTTTTGGCAAACCCTTTTAATTCGCTTTCAGGTTTATCGAGCCGTACTGCAGGAGCCGCCAGGTATAACTCAACAACCTCTTTACCGACAACAGCGCCTGTGTTCTTAACTATTACTGTTGCTGTGATGCTTTTACCAAATTTTGTTGAGCTTAATTTGAGACCCGAGTATTCAAATGATGTGTATGAAAGTCCATAGCCGAACTCGTACGAAACAGGTACTTTAAAAGTATTATAATAGCGGTACCCAACGTAAATTCCTTCCTCATAAGTCACTTCTGAGTCGCGCGGACGCATGAAAGCAGCCATCATACCTCCCTCATCAGAAGGTTGCGGAGCCTCTCCAATAACTTTCCCCGGGAAATTCTTAGCAGAAGGAACATCTTCATATTTTATCGGGAATGTGGATGCCAGTTTTCCGCCTGGATTAACATTACCACAAAGAATATCGGCTATTGAATTACCTGTTTCCTGACCACCCTGCCATGCAAGCAGAATAGCATCGGGCATATCCTTCCAGCTAGCTGTTTCAACAACACCACCTACATTCAGAATTACAATCACTTTCTTATTTTTTCCGTGATAGGCATCGCAGACCGCTTTAACAAGATCCTTCTCCGTTGAAGTCAGGTAAAAATCTCCATCTTCGGCTTTACGGTCAGAACCTTCGCCGGAGTTTCTGCCAATTGTAATAATAGCGGCATCAGTTACATTTACCATACTCCCAGCTATATCACTATTTATTGTCACCTCTGCTATTGGTGCTGATCCCATCATGAAACCGCGTCTTCTCTGTCTTCCTTCTTTTGCTGTATTTAAATAGGCAGTATACATTGTCTGAAGATTTTCGTTGACGGTATATCCTACATTCTGTAAACCTTCAACAAGTGCAACACTATAAGCCTCATTAACATCACCACTTCCGGTACCACCTGTAATGATCTCATAGGAGGTATTTCCAAATGCTGCAATCTTCTTTATCTCTTTTGACAAAGGAAGAAAAGAACTATCGTTTTTCAGCAGGATCATACCCTCAGTAGCAGCCTGACGTGTAACCGTTGCATGTGCCTTAAGATCAGGCTTATCAGAATATTTATAACCTTTAAACCTGGGTGTCTGCAGTATGATATTCAAAATCTTTTCAACATTCCTGTCAAGATCTTTTATACTCAGTTTACCTTCATTGACAGCTTTTATTATTGCCTCCTTCTGATCAGGTCTTCCCGGCATAAGCAGGTCATTGCCAGCAGTCACCATTGCAACAGGATCTCTGCCACCGAACCAGTCGGTCATTACATAACCTTTAAAACCCCAGTCATTCCTGAGTACTTTTGTAACAAGATCATGGTTTTCAGGAGCATAGGTCCCATTTATAAGGTTATATGATGTCATAACTGTCCATGGCTGGGCTTCCTCGACTGCGATACTGAACCCTTTCAGATAGATCTCACGGAGAGCTCTCTGGCTCACAATGGTATTGAGGGAATTTCTGTTTGTTTCAGCATTGTTTGCATCATAATGTTTGATTGATGTACCAACACCGTTCGATTCGATACCATTTACCATGGCAGCAGCAATATTACCTGTAATCAGCGGATCTTCAGAATAATATTCAAAATTCCTTCCGCACAACGGATTACGGTGTATATTCAGTCCCGGACCGAGTATTACATCAACTCCGTATTCAAGAACCTCATTACCCATTGCTTTTCCAACACTGTTCACCAGGTTGACATCCCATGTTGAAGCAAGAAGCGTTCCAACAGGGAAAGCAGTAGCATAATATGTTGCATCATTGCCGGGCCTGGTTGAGTTGATCCTGAGACCTGCGGGGCCGTCAGCAACAACCATGGATGGTATTCCAAGGCGCGGAATTGCATAGGTTGTACCTGCAGCACCTGCAACAAGATCCTGAGTTTGTCCGACAACTGTACCACCTGGCATCGCATTTGCCTGTGGGTTGGCATTTCCGTTTGTAGGAGGTCTGTTTTGTCCGGGTTGACGCTGTCCACCTGGTGCTCCCGGCGCTCCGGGTGCTCCCGGCCCACCGGCTCCCGGTGTTCCCATTCCCGGGAAATTCATCCTCATGCCCATACCAACTACAAGGCTTGCTTTCTCTTCAAGGGTCATGGCGCTAACAACTTTAGCTACCGGATCCTTACCCAGTTGAGGAACTGTTTGTGCAAAGCCGATCAATCCAAACGAAAACAGAGTGATCAGCGCAATAATTTTATGTTTCATCTATTTAAAGTTTAGGATAATAATTTCATTTAAACAACATCGGTGCAAATTCTGAAAGGTAAATTCTCCAGTTTGCCCATGTATGACCTCCGGTACTTTCGCGATAGATATATTTAAAATCATTTTTATCGAGTGTCTCTCTAAGTGTAATAACACTTTGATATACGAAGTCAT
>CAZDOM010000188.1:0-2608 GCA_964507015.1 uncultured Rikenellaceae bacterium
GGTCTTTACCCCTGAATCCTGACGGTATTTCTACATTCTTTCTGAACCAGACAGCTCCATCAAACTCCCCTGTAACTCTTTCAAATTGTCCGGGAAGATTGATTACAGACCAGTTAGTGTCATCAAAATCGACGGAAGGAACATTTTCATCGTTAAAAACAAGATCCTTCCACTGATCTGCTCCTGATGGTCCTGCTGCAATCTGATCATGCGATTCAAGCCACATCTGATATTCATGCTGAAGAGGCGTTGATTCCTTAATTGATTTTATTACATCTTTAAATTCCCCGGCTGATTCAAGTGCCGGTGCTGAAATCCATGATTCAGCCGGTGTTCCACCCCATGCTGATTCTATTAATCCTACAGGAACATGTAATTCTTCATATAGTTTCCTGCCAAAGAAAAATGCAGTGGCACTGAATTGTCTTACAGTGGAAGGATCACAACTTTCCCACCTTCCTGTACAATCCTCAAGTGGTTCACCTGAAATCTTCCTTTGAACATTGAACAAACGTATTTCCGGTATAAAAGCTGATTGTATCGCTACTGCTGAATTCTGTATTGTATCAACAGGCGGCCACCCTTCAAGAGGCATCTCCATATTTGATTGACCTGAGCAAAACCACACTTCACCTGATAAGATCTCATATATCACGATACTGGTGTCCTTTGCTGATATTGTCATTGTATAAGGGCCACCTGCAGGCGGAGTGAGCAGTGTAACAATCCATTTGCTGTCTTTTCCTGATTTTGCGGTGGCTTTTTCATCCCAGCTTGCCACGATGTTTATCTTATGACCCGGAGTTGCAGTACCCCATATTTTTACCTCGCTACTCTGCTGCATTACCATATTGTCGCTGATAAGTGCCGGCAGTTCCAGGTTTGAAGATGATTTCTGACAACTCATTAAAGTCATCAGAAGTGTTAAGAGAATAATTGCTTTTTTCATATTAAATAGTATTTATAGAAGTATTATTTATTTTGAGATTCCTCACTTCGTTCGGAATGACATACATTAAAGAGTCTACCAGAGGAAATATATTTCAAGCACCTGTCATTCTGAGCGTAACGTAGTGTAGCGAAGAATCTTTTCCTTTAAAACCAAATTTAATCATTACTATCGTAGTATATCAGTTTTAATTTCTAATCATTTATTTCTTTTCTACTACCATCTCTTTTCCTTCATATGTTATTACAGCATCAGGCTTTATTTCAGGATCAAACTGAACCTCTTTTCCCCTGGTTACCCATTTGATTTTGATGGTACGTGTTTTTAACATCCCAACAAATTCTCCATTCCTCTCTCCTATTGTAAGTTGTTCATTTTTATCATCATAGCTGAATCTTATCGTACTCCATGCCCCCTTCTCATAATTATAATTTGTTCCCTCATCTTCATAAAGAGTAAATGCACAATCCCTTCCTCCGTAGATATATAAGGTAAGAGGATCTGCAGGTTTTTCATCAGTGTATTGTATTTGAGGACCGACAGGAATTATTGATCCTTCTTTAATAAACAATGGCATTCGTTCATACGGAGCATCAGCATTTATCTCCCGGCCTCCGCCGAAATATTTTCCTGAATAGAGATCATACCACCCGCAGGATGAAGGAAGATATACCGGACGTGACCGTGCCTTATACTTATATACCGGTGCTACGAGTATCGACGGACCGAACATGTACTGGTCGCCAATACTTTCCACCTGTTTATCATTTGCAAAATCCATCACCATTGCCCTCATGATTGTATAATCATTGAAATAGGTCAATCCTGCAAGAGAATAAATATATGGCATAAGGTAATACCTGAGCCTGTCATAATATACCATACTTTTATATGCCGGATCTCCTTCATGAGAAATGTTATATACTTCGCGGTAAGGATACTGTCCATGACTTCTGAACAGTGGGCAGAATGAGCCGAACTGATACCAACGTGTATTCAGTTCTCTCCATTCCTCAATGTCTTCAGAGCCCTCCCTTGCTCTTGTATATCTGCCTTCAACACAAAAACCTCCAATATCAAAAGTCCAGTATGGTATCCCCGACATAGCATAATTCAGTCCCGCAGGGATCTGTGCCTTCATTTCCTCCCATCGTGTACCTATATCTCCGCTCCATGTAGCTGTAGAATATCTTTGTAATCCTGCAAAACCAGAACGGGTGAGAAGAAAAACCCTCTTATCTGGATCTTCTGAGCGCTGGCCGTTATAGATTGCCATTGCATTTACCAGAGCATACGTATTGAAATATTTTGTTGAGGGGCCGAGAGCCGTTGGTGTTGAGAGTTTCTTCCGATATTCGATACTGGCATTTGAAAGAATATCAGGTTCAGAGGCATCCATCCACCATGCATCAAATCCTTTAGTATACAGATTTTTTTTCATCTGGTTCCAGAAAAGTTCCCGTGCCCCGGGGCTGTAGGCATCGTAAAAAGAACCAATATAACCTTTTCCTATCCAGTCTCTTATACTGTCGTTCACTGCCTGGCGGTACATCCACCCTTTTTCATCAAATTCTTTGAAATGCTCCGTAGTATAATAGAATTTAGGCCATACCGAGATCATTATTTTAGCGTTAAGCTTATGAACCTCATCGACCATTC
>CAZDOM010000189.1:0-2539 GCA_964507015.1 uncultured Rikenellaceae bacterium
TCGATAGTGATGGTCTGGGGCAGCGTATTCGGCATATCCATGAATGATGTTATCCCGCCTGCCGCAGCAGCCCGCGATTCGCTTTTAATGTCTGCTTTATGAGTTAATCCGGGCTCCCTGAAATGAACCTGGTCGTCAATTACTCCCGGGATCAGTAACAATCCTGAAGCATCAATAATTTTAGCCTCCCGGGGTGCCTTTACCTGTCCGGGAGATCCTATTGTATCAATGAGCTCATCCTTAATAAGTAAATCACCTCTGAAAATCCTTCCCTCATTTACTATATCAGCATTACGTATTAATATACTGCTCATTATCAGTGATTTTACAAGACTTCTTCAACCCCCTTCAACCTCTTCAACCTTTTTTATCCTCCGTAGCTTTAGCGAAGGAGGACTTCAACTCTCTTCAACCTTCTTCCTATATTTTACAAACCAGCTTCTGTACTTCATTCTCAGAACTCCCCATAGTGCTTCATTGAAAACACCGCCTGTCATTTTTGATGAGCCAAGCTTCCTGTCGGTGAATATTATAGGTACCTCTACAATTTTATATCCAAGTTTCCATGCTATAAATTTCATTTCAATCTGGAAACAATATCCTATTGATTTTATGTGATACTGATTAATACTTTCAAGGACCTCTCTTTTATAACATTTAAATCCGGCCGTAGTATCCATAATTTTCATGCCGGTTATCATTCTTACATAAATTGATGCAACATATGACATGAGAACTCTTGAAAGTGGCCAGTTAACCACGTTAACACCACTTATATATCTGGAGCCTATTGCTACATCGGCACCTCCATTTCTGCAGGCATTGTGGAGCCTCAACAGATCATCCGGATCATGAGAAAAGTCGGCATCCATTTCATAAATGAATTTGTAACCATTATCGAGAGCCCATTGGAATCCTGTCCTGTATGCAGTTCCCAATCCTTGCTTCCCGGGTCTCTCAATCAGATGCAGGGTGGAATGGGATTTTTGAAGGATTTTAACAATTTCTGCTGTGCCATCAGGTGAGTTATCATCAACCACAAGGATATCAAAGGCAATATCCAGAATCGAAATAGCTTTCACCAAAGCTTCTATATTTTCACTTTCTTTGTATGTTGGTATAATAACTATATTTGAATCTGCATCCATAATATTGCGAAAATAAATAAATTAAGTTAATAGCAAACAGTACTTACTGATTATTTGGCAAATAAGAGCCTCTATAATTTTTTAATATCATGATATCTTTGTAATTCCGTTTCCCGGAAGAATAGGATTTATTGGTATGATTACCTCTGACTATAAGAAAATATTGCCTGTTATTTTTATCCTTCTGCTTACCAGTGGTATAGGATATTCGCAGGAGAAAATATGGAAGGTGGGTTTATTTTCATTTTTTGATAATATTGAGTCTGGCGGATCTGAGTTTAAGATACCCCAGACTATGTCAGGGGTCATGTTTGCACCGGAGGCAGGATTAAGATGGGATTCAGTTCACCTTTTAGGGATAGGTATAAATATTATGCATGAATTCGGGACCAGGGAGGCAATTCAGAATATCTTCCCTACAGCTTATTATGAACTGACAAAAGGGCCTCTGGATTTCATAATGGGCGCATTTCCACGAGATAAGGCTACAAGTCACTATCCACGTCTTTTTATACAGGATTCAATAAGTTATTACCGGCCAAATATTGAAGGACTCTTTCTGGGGTTTAATCATAATGACAGTTATGTTAAAGTATGGCTTGACTGGACCGGACGTATGTCGGAGACTGTTAACGAAGCCTTTATTGCGAGTATCAACGGGAAATATAAACCAGGGGTAATCTATTTTGAGCATTTCGGGTATATGTACCATTATGCCGGTAAAATGAATCCGGTAATCAGTGAAGCATATCATGATAATCTGCTTTTTAAGACTTCTGCAGGGATAGATCTTTCAGGTAAAACATTTCTCAATATACTTGAAACTAATGCCGGTTGGGTGGCCGGCTTTGAGAGGGCAAGAGCCAATAATACAGGCTGGATAAAAATGAATGGCTTTCTTTGGGAAACAAGGATTGAATACAAAGGAATCGGTTTATTCAATACTTTATATACAGGTGACGGTTTAATGAAATTCTATGAAGATCATGGCAGTGATCTTTACTGGGGAGATCCGGCATACATGGCAAAAAAATATAACCGTACTGATCTGTATGTGAACTTCTATAAAGAGAGGAAGATAAATATGGAACTGACCTATTCCTTTCATTTCCTTGAGAACAGGATATATCAGGAACAGTTGCTTAAGATAAGAATAAACCTTAATAACCTGTAGGCCAGTAACGCTATTAAGGTACTGTCACTATCAATTTTTTGAGAATTTTCATATTCTTTTCTTGTAAGGAAAAAATCAATTTATATCTTTGCACCCGCTTCAGATTTAAAAGTATTAACTTTGATATTCCGGAGCAAGCAGAATTATTAAAGTTCTTTTATATAGTCCCGTAGCTCAGTTGGTTAGAGCGCTACACTGATAATGTAGAGGTCCCCGG
>CAZDOM010000190.1:0-2529 GCA_964507015.1 uncultured Rikenellaceae bacterium
TTTCCGGTGGCATCCATATCCTGAAAGGAATTGCAAGGACACCCAGTCCCCTGTTTACATAGAGATACTGTTTTCCTTCGGAATACAACCCATTCCATTCAGGATAATAATATTTTGAAGGACTCCACCTGAATTTTTTTGTGATAATACCTATCTGCATGCCATGTGTATGACCGGCAAGAGTAAGTTCTATATCCGTTTTCCCTGTTATATCCTGTCTCCACTGGTTTGGGTCGTGAATTAAAAGTATCTTTAAATTGGCAGAGTCAGTTCCTTCAGCTGCTTTTTCGACATTTCCATGAATAATTCCCGGATGCCTTCCGCTTGTCTCAACTCCGATGATCGCCACTTTGGTATCGTTGATTTTAAGCATTATATGCTCATCATTAAGGACCCGGTACCCCGATTTTGCTATTAAATCATTAAGCATCAGGAAAACAGTCTCCCTTTCTGTCTCAGTTGCTCCGGACATGTAGGTCCCTTTATCATGATTTCCGATAATGGCAAAATTTCCATACCTGCTTTTTGTCTTTGCCAGTATTGTATCACAACTGTCAAATTCCCTCCAGCCATAACTTATAAAATCACCGGTGTTAATTATCAGGTCAGGATTATGGTTGTTAACCTCTTCAATGGCATCCTGCAGTCTCTTCTTATGACGATGAAATCCTGCAAGATGCAGATCGGAAAGGTGAGCTATCTTCAATCCGCTCAGTCGTGGATTCAGATCCTCAATCCTGATTGTAACTTGCTCAGTTTTAAAGTTAAACCTGCCAATAAGCGTACCAAGTGCTATAATTGTGAAAATGAAAATTGAAATAATAACACCTGATTCTGTAAGCCAGCGAACATGTCCTCCTTTCCTGATCTTTGTAAGCTTACCCAGAAAATGAAGAAAACATATAAGTACCCTGGGAAAAACGACGGCACAATACATTCCTGTCAGGTTCATTCGGGTCCATATATTGACCGGAGTGTCAAAATAACCTTTATAGGATGCAACCCTGATAAGAAGATACCACAGCCATATACTAAGAGCAATATTAGATACAGCAACAATATAGAATTTTAGTCTTGAGTGTCTGTAGTGCTCCCATAACACAGTAAGCGTCAGAAGCTCGAGAACAAAGACCAGTATGAATATCATTATCATCATCAGGGTAATATCATTTAAAAATACTCAAATAAAGTTAAAATGAGTATCCTTGTATTTGTAAACTACGTCAAATAATATTTCAATGACCAGAGTCAGTTTCTTTGATCCGGATTTTGTTCCAGAAGGGGAACTCACATACTCTGTGATCGTTGCCAGGTATGACGGGAGGTGGATTTTAGTGAGGCATCATGATCGTAATACGTGGGAAATCCCGGGAGGTCACATTGAAAAGGACGAAATCCCGTTTAATGCTGCCTGCAGGGAATTGACCGAAGAGACAGGAGCAAGGGGATTTGATCTTAAATGTGTGGCAACATACTCAGTTACTAAAGATGGGCATACTGGTTTTGGCAGGCTCTTTTTTGCTGAGATTACCAAACATGGAACACTGGCAGGTAATTCGGAAATTGCAGAGACGATTTTACTGGACAATCTGCCCGATGAACTGACATACCCTGATATCCAGCCTCATTTATTCAGGAAAGTAATTGAATTTGTGAAAAATAAAGGAAAGGTATCTTAGGTTGATACATGAGAATACAGAGCTTTATAAGGGCAAAATAAATGTTGAAAGCAATCCGGGATCCGGATCAATATTTACAGTAATATTACCTAAAAAACCAGTAACCAAAATCTAAGTAGATATGACACTACCTGGAAAAACAGTTGAAAGACTAAGTGAGTACAGAAGGACTCTGCTGGAATGTCTTAAAGAGAAAAAGAATTTTATTTATTCACACGACCTTGCTGCGCGTTTACACATTACAGCAGTACAGGTGAGACGTGATCTTATGCTGATAGGATATTCATCTGTTCAGCGAAAAGGCTACGACATCAGGGAGCTTATTGATAAGATCGGTACCGTTATTGACTCGCAAGAGAGTATGAATGTGGCAATTCTCGGTATTGGAAACCTGGGAAGAGCCGTAGCCGGTTATTTCAAAGGGAAGAGATCGAAGCTTAATCTTGTGGCATCATTCGATAATGATGCCCAGAAAGTAAATAAGGTCATTTCGGGTGTTAAATGTTATCCTTATGATGACCTCGGGAAAATGGTCAAAGAACTTGATATCAGGATAGCTATTCTTACAGTACCGGCTGATTTTGCCATTGAGATAGCTGAAGATGTTGTCCGCCTGGGTATTAAGGGTATACTTAATTATACAACAATTCCTCTTAATGTTCCCTCCTGGGTTTATCTTGAAGAATATGACATGATTACTTCAATGGAAAAAGTAGCCTATTTTGTCAAGGAGAATACCATTTAGCATCACTGATGCAAAAGAAGAAATTGCCGAGCTTATTTACTGAGCGGGACGCTTTCTATAAAGCTCTTTTCTGACTATCTTTGCAATATATATACCAATAATCTA
>CAZDOM010000191.1:0-2459 GCA_964507015.1 uncultured Rikenellaceae bacterium
ATAGTCATACTCAACATTCTCATCAAGATTAGTTATATTGTACTCCACCCATTCACTGTTAAGAGCCTGAAGATCAACAGTCAGCAAATCCTCTTCAAATTCTTTAGGGAACACGATCATTGTCGAATTCTGTAATGACACAAATACCCTGTTGGTACCCAGATATTTTGCTTCGATGATTTTATTATCAATACCTTCATAGTCGCCCACATATTCTTTTGCCCTCAGGAATTCATAATATGCCTGCCTGTACGAATCTTTAAGTCCGCTGTTCATAAGCTCAATTCCATGGCTGTAATAGTAATCAGCTGATTTCTGTTTTGCATTAATCATTTCGGGCATGTAATCAATATACGGGAATTCGACTGACCTGCCACCCATGCTGAGGGGCATAACGGTACGTATAAGTGACTGCCTGTCAGTCATTCTTTTATAAATAAGGTATATTTCATCCCAGTTCTGCGGTCTTCCTTCCATTTTAAGAAACCTTATTCTCTCATTATCCTGCTCATTAACAACTCTGAATGAGCGTTCAAGAATATCTATTTGTTTTTCATCATCAGAGTCTTTTCTAAGTTCTTTAACTGCGGTAGCTATTGCGGCATCATAATTTCCTCTTTGTAGTTGTTTCTTTGACGAACCGCAGCCAGATACTATAATTGTCAATGTAAACAGTAACCCTATTGTTTTTTTCATACGTCGTTTTATTTAAAAAGTATGGTTAAAGATATGAAATAGATTGAAATAACAAGCTGTTATCTTTGCTTCGTATTGCTATTCTTTAGGATTCTTATATGATAAAACTAAGCCACATTGAATACCTTACTCTTACCGGTTGTCCTCGTTGCAATCCCGGACTCCAGTCGGGAGAACTTTGAATTGCCCTTAATGCTTCATTATCGATCAACGGATCAACTCCCTTAACCACAGTAACATTAGTTACTGAACCATCGGGTTCAATAATGAATGTCAGGAATACTCTTCCCTGTATTTTCTTGTCAAGTGCTTCCGGGGGGTAGTTTGTTCTTTTCTGGATATAATCGCGGAACTTATTAATATCACCTCCCCTGAATGTAGGCATCACCTCAACAAGGAAGAACGGTTCATCTGTTCCATAACCTCCCTCTCCTTCAATTATATCTGTACCAAAGCCTGATGACCCTACATAATCTGCTACAGGTTCACCGGATCGAGCGATCACTTCATCAGTAGATATAAGTAATTCTTCAGTTGTTAAAATCGTATCGACCACCTCGGGGGGAACATATTTAATTATCTCCTGTACTTTTGGTGACTCCTCAGGTGGTGGTGGAGCTGCCGGAACATAGAATTCCTGCGGTGGCGGTTCAAGAGCATCCATTCGTATCTGTACAAACCTCCCGCTTCCGGCGAAAAGCTTCTCGGAAGGTTTACTTGACCAGAAAGGTATTAATACGACACAACATCCTATAAATGTGCTTATTATTATACCCATAATCACATTTGATTTATGCTTTTTACGTAACTGGTAAGCACCATATTCTTTATTCCGTGATTCAAAGATCAGGTCATCAAAATCCGGTATATTGTTTTTCTTTCCCACTATATAAGTTAAGACGTTTTCTTTTCTGTTTTTACTATTAAATCAATATTAATGCCATTAATATATTAACCCGGAATAATGTAAAAGCTCCATAGTAATTTTAATATAACCTGCAAAATTACAAAATAGCGTCATACGGACAAAACTTATCAATAATAGAAGATGTTAAATATATTTTAAATTTTTCCTTATTTTTGCCAATTGTAAAATGGGGGTTTAGCTCAGTTGGCTAGAGCATTTGACTGGCAGTCAAAAGGTCAGGGGTTCGATTCCCCTAATCTCCACCTCCGCCCTCCGTAGCCCCGAGTCCTCGGGGCTACGGAGGGCTTCGCTTTTTAAGGTCTCCACAAAATTATGCCTCACTCTCACATTTATAATTAAGTTCCCTGTCAGACATCATTAAGATTTATTTGGCTTCAATTTTTTTTGGTGTAACTTTCACTTTGGAATTTACTTGTAATAACTTCATTTTTACATTCTCCACACAGCCATGAAAACACTGCTATATAAAATGATTATCATTCCGGTTGTGATGATAGTGTTTCATACTCCGGCTAATTCGCAGAACAAATTTGAAATATCTGGCGGGATTGGATTTCCGGAGGCGGTTGCAATCAAATTTAAATATGGCAATAACTTACAAATAGGAGTCAGCCAGGGATTATGGTTATTCAGTATTTTCGATGCACCGCCAGAAATTATTAACGGCCCGACTATTGGAGAGATCTGTTATCATTTTTCCGGTCATTCCCAGTACGAAGCACCTCACCCATGGTACTTATATGGAGGACTGGCATTCAGGTTTGGTGAGAGTTACTTGCTTTTCTGTCCCAGAGCCGGCAGGTCTTTTTATATTTCGGAGAGGTCGGGAGTCAAT
>CAZDOM010000192.1:0-2202 GCA_964507015.1 uncultured Rikenellaceae bacterium
GCACACTTTGCCATAAGATTGAAAATACAGAAATACATAAACCAAGAATAATAAGGGTAGAAGTTATATTTGGGAGTAAAATGACGTAAGTAAATTTCAATAAATATATTAATACGAATATTATACATATGATTATCGAATGCAATATAGTTTGTCGAAATAATAATCTGGTTTGGTCACTGTGTTTCCCAATAATTACCGTATTACTTCTTCTAATGCCCTCTCCAAAAATTAAAACCAGGAGCATAATTAGATTTGTAACTACTGCATAAATTCCTCTTCCATCTGGTCCAAGATGACGAGTAACAACAATATTGTTTAAAAATGCCAGGACTGTAATAGTGATTGAAGTTGAAGAAGTGATTAAAAAATTCTTAAAAAAATTCATCCTGAGAATTCAGAATAATGGATGATCAAAGAAACGAAATGCGTACATCATCCACATAAATCGAGTTAGTATCTGGAAGTGTAGGAACATTATATAATCCGACCTTAAACCAATTGCCAACTTTATTATATAGTGTAGGAGTATAAAATTTATAATCTTTGCCATTAAACGCAGTAACTGGTTGTCCATCAATAAATGTCTCTATGTAGCCCTCATCTGTCAGTTCCCATTTGATTTTATATTTAATTCTTACCCAATACCCTTTAGAAATCCCTTTTTTGCCAATTATTCTTGTGCCGTCATTAATTGAGTGTGAATAGATATACACTGTATCTCGCAAATAGCAGGTAAAAACCGGTGGCGGATAAACTTTCATCGTTTCCCATGTTTCGCCAATTAAGTAATCAGGAAAATCGTGAAATTGGTTGATTACATATTTATTATCACTGTCTTTAAAATCCTTGCCGATTTTAAATACCCAACTATAAACCATCTCTGTTTGATATTCTGCACAATAGTACCTATTTAGCTCTACCCTATGACCATTGTCGATAAAATCTCCTGGGTATAAAGTTAATTTAGCGGCATAACTTCCTTCAAAAACATTATCGTTTACAACAATTATAGAGTTCTCCCTTGCGCCTTCTGGTATCCAACCATAAAGATCACCAATTTCAAATCCACCATTTGGGAAAATATTAGTTTCAACCGGGCTTTCATAATAAATCGAATTTTCATTACAACTAAGCATAAAAAAAAATATTAAAAATAGTAGTGCTATTTTTCGATACATGAATTTTTCCTCAATGTTCAAGTGTATAGAATATAATTTCGAAGTAACTAATTGTTCAACAATTTTCTTAGATCATACCTGTTTATAAGCTTTATAAATAAACGATCTAGTCAAGAAGATATTGTTAGACTTAACTAGTAAATATTTTTTTTTAAGAAACCTTTTTGTGAATGGAACCCTGAAATATGTACCAAGAGTATCTTCAATTTTAAATCTTGCAAAACTAAATAGCCTCTCAATATTCTGATAAGTGAAAGTAGATATATGCCCTACTGTATCTGGTAATTTTCTTAAATTAGCAATAATTTCATTCCAACTATATACATTTGGAACACTTAATATTAATTTCCCATTCATTTTAAGAACTCTATAAATTTCATTCAACATATTAGTTGGTGATTCAACGTGCTCCATTATTTCTAATGCAAATATATAATCAAATTTTTCGTCTTTAAATGGTAAATCTTTAGATACATCAGCAACGAAGAACTTATCCCCGCTAAAATTTTTTATTTTTTTAAAGACCTTTTCAGAAATATCTACTCCATAATAATTTGCCTTAATGTTTTTTTTCATCATTAATTCTTTTAGAGTTCCATATTTACAACCAATATCTAGAATCTCTGCTCCAGAATTTATGCTGGCAAATTCAAGTGCTTTTTTATACCGTATGATTGATTCTTGATCGACATCAGGATAGTCTATTTCTTTGTCAAAATAGAATTGTTTTTTCGTTTTCAATTTGCAGTTAATTTCACTATTGATATAACATAAAATATTTTATTAACTAAGACATAATTTAAAATATAAGATTCGATATAATTACTCATCACCTAATTAGAAATTTTTCTGGAAACTAATTTTTGTAACATCGGAATTGCCATGAGAAGAAAAATACCACCAATTGTCCAGGCCGGAGTTCTAATAATAAGCACAAAAAATGAAATTGTAATTACTACATAAAGATGTGTAAGGATAATTAAATACTGCAATTTCCCTTTCTCATAAAATTTAAACCAAT
>CAZDOM010000193.1:0-2168 GCA_964507015.1 uncultured Rikenellaceae bacterium
CATTTGGCTTAAATCCAAGAATTTTAAAATAATTATCTGAACATCTATCTTTTTGTGTAACCATGTCCAATTCCCAACTACCCATTTTGGCGATTTCCTGAGCATCCCGTAATGAAGATTCACTTTCTCTCAACACTTCTTCCACCTGCTTGCGTTTGGTGATGTCATTATAGGTGATAATAACTCCATACCCTTCGAGTGGCAGGGGGGTAGCGGTAACGTTGATCCATGTGATCGGGTTATCGGATTTGACTATGCCCATCTCTACATTTTCCACTTTGCACTTCTGCTTCAGTGCCTGCACGCTGGCATATTTTTCAGGTGGCATGGGCGTTCCATCCGATTGTACTATGACCCACTCCTGGCCGTTAATGTCGCGTTGGATTTGCTCATTATGTGATACACCAAGAAGCTTCTCGGCTATAGGATTGGTTTCCAGAATATTGCCAGCATCATCTGATACGGTAACACCCAGCGGGAAACACTCGAACAACGTTTTGTATTTGGCCAGAGAAATGTGCATTTCTTTCTCTGCTTGTTTTCTTTCGGTAATGTCCAGAACCGTAAATGTTACACCTTTCATCAGGTCATCTTTATCGAGAGGGGCTGAACTCAAGAATATGTCTAGTATTCTTCCATCTTTACATTTGAAACGTGTTTCCACCGACCCTATACCTTTTTCAGCAATCTGTCTGTACTTATCAATTCCTACACTTTCATATTCTTCATTTGTCACAAATATCATTTCAGCGCTTTGACCAATAAGCTCCTTACGGGTATAACCTGTCATTGTGCAGAAAGTGTCATTTACTTCCATAAAAATCCGGTTAACTACCAGTCCTATACCGACAGATGCCGCCCTGAAAATACTATGAAGTTTTTCTTCGTTTTCCTTTAATAATAGTTCGGCAGCTTTCTTTTCCTTTTGCATTATCACCTTTTCCAAAGCTTCTTTAACTGCATAAGGCAGTCTTGTCTTGCGCTCCTTGATAATATAATCTGCTGCCCCTGCTTTTATACTTTCAACAGCAGTTTCCTCATTAATTGACCCTGTATAAAGAATGAACGGGATATCAGGATCGAACTCTTTCACTTCCTTAAGAGCCTGCAAACCATTAAATGCCGGCATCGTATAATCCGAAATTATCAAGTCAGGTATGAACTCATTAAGTGCTTTGATAAGATCCACCCGGGTGCAAACCGTGTTGTATTCAAACTTTAAATTCTCCTTCCGTAGTTCCAGGACTGCCAGGTCAACATCTGAAGGGAGGTCTTCAATAAAAAGTATTCTTAACTGATTTTCATGGGTCATTTTACAAGTTTTTTTATATCCGGTTGCTGGTTAAGAAGAAGCCAGTAAAAGCCAATATTCCTGACAGATTCAATAAATTTATCAAAATCAACAGGTTTAACTATATAACTGTTTACCCCTAACCTGTAGCTTTCAATCATATCACTTTCTTCATTCGAGGAGGTGAGTACCACAACTGGAATAAGTTTCGTTATCGGATCATCTTTAATGATTTTAAGGAACTCGAGTCCGTTAACCTTAGGTAACTTAAGGTCGAGAAGTATCAATTTGGGAATATTCAACTTTTCACGGGTTTTATATCGTCCCCGGGCAAAAATATAATCAAGCGCCTCTTCGCCATCACATACTCTGATAACATTATTGGCAAGCTTGCTTTTCTTCAATGCCCTGAGGGCAAGTTCTGCATCGCTTGGGTTGTCTTCAACAAGCAGGATTTCGACTTCGTTATTCATTTTTTTAGTAGTTAGTGGTTAGGTTATTTGAAATATTTGTTAACAATAACTTCCATTTTTTCTTTAATCAGGGGTTTTGTTATGTAGTCAGAAACATAATCCAATGTTTTTGCTTTTGCTTCATCATCAGGATTATCTGAAGTCGTGAGCATAATAACTATTACCTCGCTTTGTAATTTATTATCCAGTTGATTGTATTCCTTCAGAAACTCCCAACCATTCATTCCGGGCATGTTAATATCCAAAAAAATCAGATCGGGCTGCATATTTGGTTTTACTTTCTTTGATTTTAAATAATCTAACGCTTCTAATCCTGTTTTTTTTGCTATCACATAAATTGCCATATTGATTTTTTTTATCTCTCTTTCATGAAAGAAATTGTCATCTTGATTGTCATCAACCAA
>CAZDOM010000194.1:0-2048 GCA_964507015.1 uncultured Rikenellaceae bacterium
AATTCAGGCTTCGTAATCAGTACTATAGTAGCCTTATTAGGATTGATTAAATTATTTTTTCAGTTAAGAGGAACCGAGTTTGGATTCTTAAAAGTTGAAAGTTTGGGCTATCCAATCGGCTCTTCATTGTCAATTGACAATAACTTCTTTACATTAATATGTGTGTTTGGAATTATCCTAAGTCTGCCGACACTATTTAAGAAAATCTCAATAAGTAAATCCATTATAACCCAGGCTTCTCTGCTTATCTTGTTGACAAACATTTTTTTTTCCACTTCACGCAGGGGCATTATTATTGCATTTATTCTATTGACAGGACTTATTATTGTCTGGATTATATCTTTTATTCAAAAGAGTGAGAAAATCAAACGATTTAGGGAAAATACTATTGGCTTTGGAATTGCCTCACTATTTCTATTTTCGATCATATTATATATACTGCTCATTGTATCACCATTAGAGCGAAATAAGCGATTGTCATTTTCAAAATTTGACCAGGTTAAAATGCATTCCTTTGTAAACTGGATGACACTTTCTGTAAAATCTATATTTGTAGGAGAAGCCAAATACCAGGATATTAACAGCAAGATATGGGAAGTTAATTTTGATCCTTATTATCCATACAGTGGCTGGGCTGCAGGTAATTATACTCCTATGCCTGAGTTAACCGGAGAAAATTTTGAAATTGTTCCAAAAGATGCAATTGGCGCTATGGTTGATAAAAATTCTGATAGTCGGACCTGGAATGGGAATGCTTATTTCTATTCAAAACTGTTTGAGAAAAACGAGAATATATCTATACGTTATTTAGCATCTGTTTATTGTTATGTTTCTCCTGAGTTTGATGGCGATTGGGTAAGAATAAGTACTCATGGGAATGTTAAAGGTTTGACAGCATCATATTATGATTTGAACCAGAAAGGCAAATGGCAAAAGTTAGAAACATCTTTTCATGCTGACTCGGGTAGTTTTAAAACTTACCTGTACCTTTCAAAACTAAATTCATTATCTCTTGACAGTTTAAATGGCTATATAGTTTATGCTTACCCTGAACTGAAAGAAATAAGCTTTGATCCGAAACAGCCTATTACCTGGGCAGGAGCTCAGTTTGATGAGGTAGATCAATTACCGGGATCTAATGCAGATATAGTTCCGGAAGGGACTGTCGGATTCAAATTTAATGAATTTGCCTATCGCATGCGTGATAGCTTGAAATATGCTTCATCAAATATTCTTATTCTAAATAAAAATAAAAAGAAAGAGAGGAGTATCGTATCAATCTTTGCTTATGTTTCTGAAGATTTTAATGGTGATGCAATTTATCTGAGAGCATCAGGAAAATGCAAAGGAATGCGTATTTGTAATTATGATATGTCCAACAGTGGAAAGTGGGAGAAAATGATAATATCAGTCAATGCTGAAGATGATAATATTAATATCACTATTGGTATAAGAAAAGTATTGAAGGAAAAAACTGATAGTCTGAGTGGATATGTCTTATTTGCCTACCCCGAAACAAATAAACTGGATTTTAATCCAGGGAATCCTCTGAGCTGGGCATCAAGTAAATTTATTCCAATAAGTAAATTTATTGGTGAAAATTCAGGAATTGTGCCTGATCAGACTATCGGATGTCTTATTGATAATTCAAGTGAATTTGTAAAATCGAATACTACAGAGAATTTTGTCCATTCTATGAGGTTTGAAAGGGTTCCAATTACAAAAACAAAGCGTTATCTTTCATCAATATTTTGTTATGTATCGTCTGACTTCAATGGAGAATTGTTAAGTCTAAGAACTCGAGGCAATGACTATGGATCAAAATCAAATTACTATGATTTAAACCGAAAAGGTTCTTGGCAAAAATTAATGCTGAATAATTATGGGGATTCAAGTTATATTGAACCATACCTGTATTTTATTATACACGGCAAAGGTGATATAAAAAAGTTTAGAGGATATGTCATATATGCATATCCGGAATTCAGTATTTTAGACAATTCACCAGGCAATCCGGATTCATATGCAAGTACAAGCTTTACGAGAGA
>CAZDOM010000195.1:0-1910 GCA_964507015.1 uncultured Rikenellaceae bacterium
AAGGAATATGATGTTGTAACACAGATGGGTAACCAGGGTCATGCGCAGGAAGGTACCAGGATCACTGCCGAATGGCTACAATCAGGTGTAATTGGTAATATACGCGAGATATATTTGTCAACAGACCGACCTGGCTGGCCGCAGGGAAATCTTCCGCGTCCGGAAGAGCTGAAAGTACCTGAAACCCTGAATTATGACCTGTGGTTAGGACCAGCTCCAAAAAAACCATATAACCCGATAGTAATAAATAATTGGCGTGGATTATGGGATTATGGTACAGGAGCAATGGGAGACATGGGTGCACATATATTTGATGCTCCTCTATGGGCACTCAACCTTGATTATCCAATAAAAATACAGGCAACCTCCTCTCCTTTCAGCAAAGAGTTCCTGCCACAATCTACCTGGGTAACATACGAATTTGCAGAACGTTTTAAACCTGGTATCGGCTATATGCCCCCGGTGGAAGTGACATGGTGTGACGGTGGACTAAGACCTCCCCGTCCTTCACAACTTGAACCCGGACGTGCCGTAAAGGATGTTACTTATATTGGTGATAAGGGTATTATTATGCATGGTAGCCATGGGCAAAAACCTGAATTGGTTCCGCTTAATGATAATTTTGAAGGTGTAACACCCTGGATGCCGAGAACTAAAAATATCTATGAAGACTGGGTGGATGCAATAATGAACAACAGTAAAGCAGTCAGTGATTTCTCATGGGGATCAAAAGTAACGGAGATAATGTTGCTGACAAACATTGCTCTTCTTACCAAAGGATCTAATATAACACTGGAATATGATAGTGCAAACATGAGGATCACAAACCTGCCGGTGGCAAACGATTACTTCCATTATGAGTACCGTGAGGGATGGTCGCTGTAAAGATTAAATTTTTAATATTGAAATTATGAGCAATCTTAGAAGAATTATAATACCGTCAGCTCTGATAGTCATAATAAGTATGGCTTTATCATTTGAACTTTCAGGACAGGTTGCCGGTAAATTGCCAAGAAGTACACCTGAATCGGAAGGAGTAACTTCCTCAGGAATAATCGATTTTCTGAATGCAGTAGATACAGCAAGCAGGGTGGAACTACACAGTTTTATGTTTCTCAGGCATGGTAAAGTGATAGCAGAGGGATGGTGGAATCCCTTCGGACCGGATAAGAAACATATTCTCTACTCTGCCAGCAAGACTTTCACTGCAACGGGAATTGGCCTTGCAGTATCAGAAAACAGGCTAAAGCTTACAGATAAAGTTATTTCTTTTTTCCCCTATTCACTGCCTGATACATTAAGTGATTATATTAAAGAACTGACTGTTGAGAATCTTTTAACAATGTCAGTAGGACAGGATCCTGAACCCAGGTCAATGGGAAACAATGGAGACTGGATAAATACCTTCCTCAGTACCAGGCCTGTCCATAAGCCGGGAACTGTTTTTATGTACAATAATATGGCATCGTTTATGTTATCTGCTATCGTACAGCAAGTCACCGGACAGACACTGTTTGAATACCTGCAGCCAAGAATTTTCAAGCCGTTGGGAATTCATGGTGCTGACTGGGATCTTAATCCCCAGGGGATAAATCTGGGTATGATCGGTCTGAGACTTCGTTCGGAAGACCTGGCGAAATTCGGACAATTACTATTGCAGCAGGGTGTCTGGAATAATAAGCAGCTAATACCTAAAGAATGGGTGAAAGAAGCCACTTCATTTAAAATTGAGAGTAATGGTGGTTCTGATAGACTATCCAAAGACAAAAATGACTGGACACAGGGTTACTGCTACCAGATGTGGAGGGGAAGAAATAATACAGTTCGTCTTGACGGAATGGGAGGTCAATTTGTAGTTCTGATACCTGATAAGGATGCAGTGGTCGTTTTAACTGCAAATGCAAGAAATA
>CAZDOM010000196.1:0-1820 GCA_964507015.1 uncultured Rikenellaceae bacterium
TGCGGGTATCCGGGTTTATGTTATTTTACTTATCTGTCAAGAAAGCAGGAACGATTGCAAAAACGGTGACGAACCTATTAATTTTATTGTCCGTGTTATAGCTAGTGCTTTGTTTAATTTTGATTTTAAGGAACATTTTTCCTCATGGTATTTTATTTTCCGATGATAGTAATATTTCTATTTCAATAATTCAATCGCATATTCTAACTGATTATCTACATTTCTTTTCAGGTTTCCAACTGTATTTGTAATTCGTTTGTCAGGCTCTATGCCAATCCACTCCCATGGACGGCCGTCGTACCTTCTGAAATCTACTGTACCAACATGCACAATTTTGCCACTTGGAAGTATTATTTCATCTCTAATACCATTTGAGCCGGCAGATCCTCCTCCTGTTGTATCACCTACTGCTGTTACATTCGCTAATTGTTTCATCATCTCGGTAAAGCGTTCTGCCTCGCTATATGAAACACCATTTATTAAAACCACAATAGGTTTACTAAATTCATATCCATTTGGTCTGATTGGGTCTTGAGGAATAATTTGTCCCTTACTGTATGATTCGGGAACCGGGAAATATGAATTGATTAAAAACGACATTATCTTGTTTGAATTATCGGCTGAACCCCCCATGTTATGTCTTACATCTATAATAATACCCTTTGCATTTGCAAAATAATCCAATACTTCTCTAAAATCATTCACCAAATTCTGTGGACTAAAGGAGGAAATATTTATATATCCAATATTATCAGACAATAACTGGTATTCAATATATCCGTTACCTGCTATATTAAATTCTTTATCAAAATATTTTTTGACTACTATAGGATCAAACAAATCCCTGTCTCTGATATAGCGAGGTGAAAGATATATTGTTGCCTGACGTCCGCCTATAAACTTAATATACGGATGCTGATCTTTTAATTCAGATATTAGGTCAATCAAAACGGTACAAATTTCATCACCTTTTGCAATTTCTGCTTTTGGTCTGTATTTTTGATAAATTTGATCCCAATCGATATTCTTTACTTCAAAATAAGGGTAAACATCATTAATACCTTGCCAGGCCTTTTCGAAATCTGCAAGATTCTTTTCATCATTCCCCGATTCAATGAAAATATCTTCACACCCAAAAAATGAGGATATGAAAATGATTGTTAGTATACATTTTAAATAATTCATTATTTTACTCCTTTCTTAAAATGATAAGTAAGAGAAAAAATAAGATTGTTGGAAGATGAGATCACAGGATCCCATTCATTAATACGAAAGACTTGTAGTTTGTAAAACATCCTTACTGATAACGAATTAAATAAGTAATATCTAAGGCCGATCCCAATATCTGTATTTAAGGCTTTCGGAACTAAAAGTAATTTTGATTCTGGTTCATCGTGTTTATATGATTGAAAAGCTTTTGAGCCAATCGATGCTAAGCTCATATGGAGAGCACTTTCAGCTGAAATTTTTTCAGTAACTTTAAAAATTAATTGTGTATTAAATCCAAGCGAAACAATTGTTCCATTTGATTCGGTTGTTACATGATTATAAGTGCCAAAATCATAATTTAATGTATATAGGAGGATATTTACCGAAGGACCCAAATAAGTGTGCGCGTCATTCTTAAACAAGTCGAAGCTGCCAATTGAATAAAAGTAGTCTTGTTTTAAAATATTCTGAGTTAATTTACAAGCAACATTATTATTAAATAATTCTGTTGAACTTCTTGATTCAATTCCCAGCAATAACCCCCGATTTCCCATAAACCTTGACCAGTTAATTGAAAAGTAAGGAACATTACCAGAATATTTCTGAGTTGA
>CAZDOM010000197.1:0-1797 GCA_964507015.1 uncultured Rikenellaceae bacterium
CCTGATTTTACTTTATTCTGTTTCATACCATTGGATGGACGTGCACCCTTGTTTGCAGCCTGTTTTTTTGCAGAAGTCTTGGTCATGGTCTTTACCTGTGAACCTTCCTGAGCTGCAGCTTTACTTTGTGTTTGTGTCCTTGTCTGGGTCTGGGTCATAGTACCTGCGCCCTCTTCTGATCTTACCTGCTCACGTACCTGTGACTGTACCTGAGTCGCCTCACCCTGTGTCCGGGTCTGAGTCTGAACCTGTGTTCCTGTCTGAACCTGAGTTTGATCCTGAGTCTGAGCAGGTTCCTGTGCTGTAATACCTGCACTTATTAAAAGTGCTATGGCAGTCATAAAAATTGATCTTTTCATCTTTTTAATTTTAAATTAATTAATGTATAGATCAATATAAGACCTCGAAGATGAAGATATTATGAAATTTCAGGAAAAATGAAAGAAAATGTTGTTCCTATTCCTGATTCTGATGATACCACTACTTCTATTTCATGAAAATCAGCTATTGTTTTCGCTATTGCCAGGCCTATTCCTGTTCCGTCACCACTGTTATTATCTCTCATTTTGAATCTTAAAAATAGTTTTTTCTTCTGATCGTTGGTCAATCCAATACCGGTATCAGATATTGTTACCAGGAATTTCTCCTGTTCTTTATGGCACTTAATAACAACTTCGCCCTTCATGGGAGTATTCTTTACGGAGTTGTTTATAACATTATAAAACATTGAGAAAATAAGTGACCGGTTAGCTTCAGTGAACACAATGTCATCTGCCATCTCTTTTTTTAGCATTACTCCTTTATCTTCAGCAACCGGATCTATCTCTTCGATAATATCCTCCAGCACCTCCTTTACAGAGAAGGTATCTTCATTCAGATATTGATGACTTTCAATACGGGCAATCATCAGCAGCGAAGTTACCAGGCTCTGAAGCCTGTGTACTGTTTTCAGACACTCTTCAATCTTGTTCTGGGTGTTCTGGTCCAGTTCATTTTTCAGCAATAGATTCTCAAGTTTACTTCTTAATACAGAAACAGGGGTTAGCAATTCATGTGAGATATTGATGGTAGTCTCTTTTTCTTTCTGGAACAGTATATTAATATGGTCCATGAGCCCAATCAATCCGCTGTCGAGACGATGAAAATCGGAGGTCGTAGTTTTAACAGGTATAGGGTCAAAAAGAGAGGGATCAGATATCCGTTTCAACTTGTTCTTGATTTTATCCAGTGGTCTAAGTAAAAACCGGTTATATTGTGTGTCGGTGAGGAAGGTAATTAATATAATGAATACCAGGAACAACAACATTACTTTTTTGATATTCTTTTCCGTGTGGAGAATGCTTTCAAGGCTTTTGCCTACTTCAAGAAGATAGGTCTGTCCGTCAATCATAAAGGAATAGTTAAGGACACGGTAATCAATCTCTTCTCCCTCAATCAATCTTGCTGTAACCTCGATAAAATTCAAATCTTCACTGAGGTTAACCTTTTCGATGCTTACGAACTCATCTTTAAGGATATTATAGCTTCCGAAGGCATCAGCTGAATCTGAAGTTATGAATGGTTCTATCCCGATATTGGAAATAAGGGTAAGCACCTGCTCCCTTTTCTGAATAAGTTCATTATCAATATGACGCAGGTTTATCCTTTGAATAATATACGGCATCAGGATCAGAAACAATGCTGTAAAGGCAAGCTTTGAAAGCAGGTTAAACAGTGAAAGCTTTGTTTTTAGTCTCATCATAAGCCGGCCCGGTATTATTGTTCTTCAGTACTGACTCTGTAACCTACTCCCCTGAC